>NZ_JAJOHP010000042.1:0-42560 GCF_021109375.1 Arthrobacter sp. AK01 | reverse complement strand
GCATCAGCCATCGCGGTGTTGAGCGCTTTGGCCATGGTGAGGCTCTGCGGGCCAGTTGCCTCTGCGGTGGCCGGGGGCCCCCCCCCCCCCCCCGGGGGGCGGCCCGGCCCAGGTTGCCCAAACCGTTCGCGCCCTGCGGCGAGCCCAGTTCCTCGAAGAACTCCACGTTGGCCCGGACGTAGTCGGCCCATTCATCCGGGACATCGTCCGCGTAGTAGATCGCCTCAACGGGGCACACAGGATCGCATGCCCCGCAGTCCACACATTCAGACGGATGGATATAGAGCGAGCGTTCGCCCTCGTAGATGCAGTCCACGGGGCATTCCTCGATGCACGCTTTGTCCTTGACATCAACGCAGGGCTGGGCGATCACGTAGCTCATGGCTCGCTACACACCCGTGTAGACGGTCTTGCCCCACGTGTAGAAGTCCAGGGCGGACCTGCCTTGCTCACGGAAGGTATTCGTTGAGGAGTCCTTCACGCCGCCGAAAGGCACGTTGAGGTCCAGCCCCGCGGTGGGGCGGTTGACCTTGACCACGCCGGCCTGCGCCCGTGCGGCAAAGTCCGTCGCGAGGGCCAGCGAGTCCGTGCAGATGCCGGCGGTGAGGCCATAGCGGGAATCGTTGATGGCAGCGAGGCCGGCCTCGTAATCGGGCACCTCAAGTACCGCAACCACGGGACCGAAAATTTCTTCGGTGACCGCGGCGTCGTCGAACGCCAGGTCAGCCAGAACCGCGGCCGGGAAGAACAGCGGACCGTTCGGGTCGCCGTCGTGGCTTCCGTGCAGGAGCGTTGCGCCGCGTTCGACGGCGGTACGCACCGCGGCCTGGTCCTGTTCGAATTGCTGCCTGCTCACCACGGCGCCCATCCGGGCATCCGGGTCAAGACCGTCACCGGTGCTGTATGCAGCGGCCTCCTGGACCAGTGCGTCCAGGAACGCAGCGCGGATTCCCGGCGTCACGTACACGCGCGAGGTTGCCGTGCAGGCCTGTCCCGTCAGGCCGAAAGCACCTGCCGCCACCACCTGGGCAGCCTTGCGGGCATCGGCGTCGTCGAGGACCAGGACACCGTTCTTGCCGCCCATTTCCAGCTGGACCCGGGCCCGGCGGCCGTTCAGGATCTCCTGCAGTCCGAGGCCCACATTGGTGGAGCCCGTGAAGGACATTCCGGCGATGCGCGGATCCCGGGCCAGGGCATCACCCACCACGCGGCCTTTGCCATGCACCACGTTGAATACGCCCGCGGGCAGTCCGGCGTCCTGGAGTGCACGGGCCAGGTGGGTTGCCGACAACGGCGTGAGTTCAGCCGGCTTAATGACCACGGTGTTCCCGCTGATCAGGGCCGGGGCAGTCTTCCATGCCGGGATGGCGATGGGGAAGTTCCACGGGGTAATGAGGCCGATGACGCCCAGCGGCTCGCGGCGTGTGGTGATGGTGGTGTCCGGCAATCCGCTGGGCAGGACCTCACCGGTGGCGGCCCAGCCGAGGGAGCCGAAGAAACGGAGGACGTCAGAGGCCCGCTTGACCTCGCCTTTGGCCTCGGCCAGGGTTTTGCCTTCTTCACGGACCAAGTCCTCGGCGATGGCAGCCTGGCGTTCGATCAACAGGTTGCCGGCAGCGATGAGGATGGCGCCCCGCGACGGTGCGGGCATGGCAGCCCAGCCCGGCTGGGCTGCTGCGGCTGCCGTGACGGCGGCGTCAAGGTCCCCGGCAGTACCGCTGGGGGAGAGCGCGGCGAGCTCTTCCGGACGGGCCGGGTTCATCCGCTGGGTGTCGGCTTCGCCCAGCCAATGGCCGTTGATGAGGTGTTGTGCGGTGATGCTGGAGTGTTGTCCGGGGTTGGTATTCACGGCAAGGGTGGTTTCCAGGGCTGTGGACGTCATGGCGTTTCCTTTGAAAGTAGTGGGGTTAGAGGCTGCGGATCAGTCCGCCGTCGCACCTGAGCGCGACTCCGGTGATGTACGACGCCGGCGCGCTGCACAGGAACGCGGCGGCCGCACCGAACTCGGCGGGTTCTCCATAGCGGCGTGCAGGGATGGTCTTGCGGGATTCGAGCTGGATGTCTTCCATGGTGGTGCCGCGTCGTTTGGCGGCGGCTTGGTCCAGCTGGGTGACACGATCCGTGGCGATCCGGCCGGGCAGCAGCAGGTTCACGGTGACTTCATCCAACGCCACTTCAGCGGCGAGCGTCTTGAGGTACCCGGCCAGGGCAGCGCGTCCGGTGTTGGAGACGGCGAGGTTGGGCAGCGGAGCGACGACGCCGCTGGATCCGATGGCCAGGATGCGGCCCCAACGCCGTTCCCGCATCCCCGGAAGGACGTGCGATACCAAGGCGTGATGGGGTTTGACCAGGAGATCGAAGGCCGCGGCGATGTCGTCCGAACTCAAGGTCGCGGCGGCGCCGGGCTTGGGGCCGGGACCGTTGAGGACCAGGATGTCGATGGGTCCCAAGTCCGCCACGGTCTGTTCAATGGCGGACTCGATGCCTTCGGCAGTGGTGAGGTCGGCCTCGATGGCGACGGCGTCAAAACCGCTGGTACCCAGTGAGCCAGTCCCGTACGCAGCCTGCAGTTCCCCGACGATCTCCTTGGCGCGGTCCCTGCGGCGGCCAACGATCGCCACCCGTACTCCCTCGGCAGCCAAAGCACGCGCCACGGCCAGGCCCAGCCCACCCGTGGACGCAGCAATCAACGCGGTCTTGCCGGCAATTCCCAGGTCCATCAGAAGCTCCCCACTGTTGTTTTCGCGGTCTCCAGTGCCGACGCTGCTTCGCCCAGGTGCGTCCCCATGCTGGTCCGCAGGTTCTCGGGGAAGCCCGCCGCTGGCGCCCGGACGCCCGGGTCTTTGATGAGGCCGCGTTCGCGCAGGCATTCCTTGCGGATGGCCAACGCCACCTTGGCCTGCTGCTCAAAGTTGATCAGTGGCAGATAGGGCAGCAACTCGCGTTGGGCGGCCTCGTAGCCGTCCTCTTGCCACGCCCGTACACAGGCGATCAAGGCTTCGGGGTAGGAGAACCCCGTCATGGCGCCGGCCGCACCGGCCATGAGTTCGTCCAGCAGGCCCTGCCCGCCAAGACCACCAAAGATGGAAACGCCGACGGCGGCACTCAGCTCCGCGATCGCGACGCTGGTGGGCGGCGCTTCGGCCTTAACGGCGATCACGTACTCGCAGGCGTTGACCACGGAGATCAGCGCGGACGTCGCGATGCTGACACCGCTGGCCAGTGGGTAATCCTGCAGGACCACCTTGGCGCCGGTAGCACGGTGAATGGCCTCCAGATGGTCAATCACCGTCCCAGCTTTGGCAGAGTTGGCCTGAACCATCACGGCCGCGAGCCGGCTGCCGGCCACTTCCTGGGCTGCAAGTACTTCCTCGATGGCAGTGCGGGTGGCCAGGGCGGTCACGCCAACGACCAAAGGGAGCGAGGTGCATTCGACCACGGTTTCCAGGACATCCCGGCTTTCCTCGGCCGTGAGCGCGGCTGCTTCGCCGAAGACGCCCAGGACGGTGAGCCCGGTGGCGCCGATGGCTTCATAGTGCTCCACAAGCCCGGCCAGACTGTCCAGGTCAACGTCCAGTGTGCTGCCTTGGAACGGGGTGGCTACGACGCCCCACACGCCTGCAGGCAGGGATTCTCTGTTTTTGGGCGCAACGGATTGCGTCATGGTTGGTTCCTTTCAGTGCAAACCGCAAAATACGGGAAGGCGGATTACTTAGCGGCCCGGCCAGACAGGCGGGCGTTTTTCCTGGAAAGCGCGGACGCCTTCGGCTGAGTCTTCGCTGTCCAAGGCAGCCATGAGGGCTGGCAGTCGAAGGCCGCGGGCTTCCTTCGCCGTGAGATGGGTGGTCTGTGTGACCATCTGCTTCACTGCCCGGACCGACGTGGGGGCGCAGGCAACGATCTGGTCCACCCAGCGCTGCACCGCGGCGTCCAGCTCTTCAGCCGGAACCACCTCGTTGACCAGGCCCATGGAGTGCATTTCCGCGGCGTCGGCTTTGCGACCGGTCAGCAGCATGCCCATGGCCTGCGTGTGCGGGATCCGCCGCACCAACTGGTGGATGCCGCCGTCGAGCGCCAACCGCCCCACGCGAGGCTCGGTCAGGCCGAATTTCGCGGTATCGGCCGCCACCACGATGTCTGCGCCGAGCACCATCTCCATGCCGCCGCCCAGGGCGTAGCCGTTGACTCGGGCGATCACCGGGATATCGAGGGTGGTGCGCAGGCTCAGGCCGCCGAAGCCGTTGGGATCCAGGCCGGCCCAGTATTCAAGGCCCGTCTTGTCCACGGCGGAGGCAGACATGTCCGCGCCCACCGAGAAGGCACGGGATCCGGCGCCCGTGATCACGACGACACGCACTGATGGATCGTTCTCCAGCTGGTCCCAGATCCCGTTGAGCCGGGCTTGGGCGGTGGCATCGACGGCGTTGAGGACATGCTGGCGATCGATGACCACCGTTGCCACATGGTTCTCAATGGTCAGGGTCACGGTGTCAACGTGGGACTCCACAACAGTCGTCATCGGAGGACCCCCAACTGCTGCAGGCGTTCGATGGTTTCCTGGTCAAAGCCGTTCTCCAACAGGACCTCCACGTTGTGCTCGCCCAGGCGGGGCGCTGCACGACGGATGCTGGGAGGCGTTGCCGAGAGCCGGATGGGCGCGTTCAGCATGCGGACCGTGCCTACTGAGGGGTGTTCGGCTTCCACGATCATGCCGTTGGCTTCTGTCTGTGCATCCGCCAACGCCTGCTCCAAGGTGTGCACCGGAGCGTTGAGCAGCCCTTGCTCCTCGAGCTGGTGTGTCCAGTACTCGGTGGAGTTGGTGGCGATGTGCTCCCGGAAGATCGCCTGCAACGCCGGCTTGTTCTTGAACTGCTGTTCCAGGCTGGAGAATTCCGGACGCTGCGTCAGGTCCTCATCCAGCCCCAGGGCGTCGGAGATCCGGGCCAGCGGGTCCGGCGTGAAGCCACCCACCATGCACACGGCACCGTCAGTGGTTTCGAAGACGCCGCTCAGGGGCATGGCACCCCAGTTGACCTCGTAACCGCGGTTGAGCTGCATGCACGCCTCCTGCATCTGCAGGTGCAGCATGGAGTCATACATGGTCACCTCCACACGCTGGCCAACTCCGGACGTTTCCCGGGTGCGCAACGCCAGCAGGATGCCCTGCATGAGGTGCATGCCGGTGATGTAGTCGCACAAGGTGGTGGGGTAGATGGCCGGCTTGGTGTCCTCGGACTCGCGCCGCCACATCACACCGGAGTATGCCTGCGCGATCGCGTCCTGGCCGCCCTTGTGCGAGTAGGGACCGTCCGGGCCGAAACCGGTGCCCGATGCCCAGATGATCCCCGGGTTCGTGGCCTTGAGCTCTTCGTAGCCGAAGCCCATGCGCTCCATGACACCGGAACGGAAGTTACTGACCACTACGTCTGCACCGGCCAGCAGCCGGTGCAACACGTCGCGGCCTTCTTCGGTGCGGGTGTCCACGGAGACGCTGCGCTTGTTCCGGTTGATGGACAGGAAGATCGGGTTGTCCTGGCCGTCCTGGTCCGGGAAGGAATTGCGCGAGATGTCACCGGCGCCCGGGCGTTCCACCTTGATGATGTCCGCGCCGTAGTCACCCAGCAGTTGCGTGCAGGATGGGCCCATGAACACTTGCGTAAAGTCGACGATCTTGATGCCATCCAGCGGGAGCGGCACGGTTGCGGGAGACCCGGTGGCGAGTGCCGCCGTCGTGCTTTCCTGCTGTTCCGGTTCTACGGTCACGGTGCTCATGCCGGCACCGCCGCGGTTGCGTCGACGGTAGCGTTCGACGACGGGACGTCGCCCGGGTCTGCACCGTGGTGGCGCATGCCCTGCTGGATGTCCAGCGCGGAGACGTCGCGGACCAGGAGGTTGTTCTCCACGGCGAGTGCTGCTGCGACGCCGACGGCCTGGCCCATGGCCATGCAGGGCGGGATCTCGCGGGACATCTTCTGCGCCTCCGGCGTTGCGGAGTAGTGGCGGCCGGCCACCAGGAGTTGGTCCACTTCCTTGGGCAGGAGCGAGCGGTAGGGGTAGTAGTAGTCGCGGCCGCGGGCCACGGTGTCAGCGAAGTGCCGGCGCTGGGTGACGTCGTCCTTGGTCATGACGTACTCGCCCTCCAGGAGGCGGGTCTGGCGAACACCCATCTGCGAGGCGACGTCCAGCATGTAGCAGTTTTCGAAGCCGGGGAGGTTGGCGCGGACGTAGTCCACGGCCTCGGAGATGCGGTCCCTCGCGGCAAACTCCGCGGCAGTCATGTCGGCGGGATCCACGCCATCAAAGCCGGTCATGTGGGGGGCGTTGCACCACACCACGCCGTCGATGGGCGTCTTGAGCCACCACAGTTCCCACGCCCCGCCGAGGAGGCGCTTGATCTTGCGGTTGATGGCCCGGGCTTCCTTGGGGTTGGCCTGCTCGAAGGCTTCGGCGGCGTTGGTGTCCACGTTGCCCAGGCGGAAGACCAGCGTGGTGAGGTAGTTGTCCTTGGCGTAGCTGGCGCCGGCACGGGAAGCGACGTCAATGTCACCGGTGGTGTCAATGACGACGTCGGCCATGAACGCCTGCGGGCCAAGCTTGGTTTCGCAGATGACGCCCTTGATCACGCCGTTGTCCACGATGGGACGGGAGAACCAGGAGTGCAGGCGGAGGTCCACGCCGGCTTCGCGGACGAGGTCGTTGGAGACGCGCTTCCAGCCATCGGGATCGAAGGCGGCGGCGTAGCAGATGGGCTTGGGGTTGGTGTGGGAATGGAAGTCGAAGGTGCCGTAGCGGCCCCACTTGTTCCAGAGTTCCTCGGAGGTCTTGCGGTCATCTGCCGGCGGGACGATTGCCAAGCCGAGCTTCTGGAGGCGTTCGACGTACTCGGAGACGATGCCCGTGACAGTGATTTCCTGGCCGTTGATCATGTCATCGAGAACCAGGACCATACCGCCCGACGCCAGGCCGCCCAAGGATGAGTAGCGTTCCAGCAGGGTGACCTTGGCGCCGGAACGGGCCGCGGTGACGGCAGCGGCCACGCCGGCGGGACCACCACCAACTACCAGGACATTGGAGCGTGAGATGACCGGGGCGGTGAGGTCCGCCGTCGTGGTGCTGAGTTCCAGTGAGTTCAGAGCGTTCATGGGAGGTTCCTTACTTTCCGACGAAGATGCCGTTGCTGCGGCGTGCGGCGAGGTAGAAGACGATGCTGAGGATGGACAGGACGGCCACGTAGACCGGGAAAACCCAGGTGAGGTTCAGCGATTGGAACCAGACCAGAAGATAGGAAGCAGTGCCGCCGAAGAGGGCAACGCCGATGCCGTAGCCCAGGGCCACGCCCGTGCCGCGGATGTTCTTGGGCATCAGGGACGAGCTGACCACGTTGTAGAGGGTCATGTTCAGGACCAGGACAATGGAGCCGCCAAGAAGTACGGCCGCGAAGCCGCCGATGCCTGGCTGGACGTACATCAGCATGAGGAATACGGATGGGATGGCAAGGATTCGGGTGACGAGGAACCACTTGGACATTGCCTTGCCGTCGGCCAGCTTGCCGATGACCCAGCTGCCGACCACCAGGATGACGCCCAGGATGGTGGTGAGGGCGAAGACGGCGGTGGGATCTTCCTTGAATCCGCTGCGTGCTGCGCTGGGGAGCCCGACGTTCCAGGCGTAGTTGTAGGCCTGTGCTGCGCCCACCACGAAGATGATGGCCAGGACGGACAGCCAGTGCTTACGGACTCCGGACCACACTGCGCGGGGGGTGTTGGTGGCCATTTCCTCGGCCTTGAGCGTTTCCGGCAGGGAACGGCGGAGGTAGAGAACCACGAATCCGAAGAGGGCGCCGATGATGAACGGTACGCGCCAGCCCCAGTCGGCCATAGCGGCTCCGCCCAGGACCAGGCTGCAGAGGAAGCTGATGAGCGAGGCGAGGAGGATGCCGATGTTGACGTAGAAGGACATGATGCCGGCCACGTAGCCTTCCCGACCCTCTGGGGCGAGTTCAACGGCGTGCGAGGTGGACAGCGGAGCCTCAATGCCGGTGGAAATGCCTTGCAGGACGCGGCAAACCAGCAGGATGATTCCCGCAGCGGGGCCGATGGTCGCATAGCTTGGAGTGACGGCGATGACCAGCGTTGTTCCGGCCATCAACATGATGGAGAGCAGCATGACGCGGCGGCGGCCGATACGGTCGGCCAAGGTTCCCAGCAGGATGCCGCCCAGGGGACGGAACGCGAATCCGACGGCGAACACGGCCAAGGCGTTCAGCGTTGCGGAGAGTGGATCGGTGTTGGGGAAGAAGTTGGGGCCGATGAAGGCGGACAGGAGTCCGAAGACCATCCAGTCGTACCATTCCAGGGCGTTTCCGAGGCCCAGGCCCAGCAGGCCTTTGCGGACTTCCGGGGTGAATTTTGCGTTCTTCCGGGGAGATGAATGGGTGGTGCTTGGTGATGGGACTACGTTGTCCGTCGTTGTGGTGTCGAGCATGGAAGTGTCCTTACGCTGACGCCCAGGAGGGCGTGGGAGGGTATGACGCAGGAACGCCTGTTGGAGGAGGCGCTTGATGCGAAAGTGGCAAGGATTGTCAGCGGCCACGGTGTCGTGTCCGGACAGTTAAGGGAAAACGCTGGCGCCGTGTCGGGGCGGCAGGGTTACCACGCGTGTGGTGCGTTGACCCAGATGGCTACGCATACCTCTTCGTAGCTGTTCTTGTACCAGTGGGGAATCTCTGAGGAGTAGGTGATGGAGTCGCCCTCTTCAAGGCTGTAGCAGACGCCGTTGAGATAGACGTCCTTACGGCCGGAGATGATGTAGCAGAACTCTTCACCGCTGTGGGTAAAGGGGGTGTCGCTGGTGTCATGCCCTGGGGGCGTGCTGATCCACTGCGCTTCGATGCTGCCGTCGCGGTTCGGGGTGAGCAGCTCGTGCACTGCTTCACCCACGGATTCGCGGGTGACGTTCTTAAGGTTGCGTCGATCGGACCTGCGGACCACGGGAGACTTGGATTCTTCCTGGCCGATGAAGAATCTTCCCACCGGGATGTCCAGGCCGTGGGCCAATTGAGCGAGTGTGGTGAAGGAAGGGTTGGCCATGCCGCGTTCGATTTGGCTGACGATCGCCTGGCTAAGGCCGGTGATGTCCGAGAGTTGGGCCAAGGTCATTCCCTTTGCCTTGCGCATGGTGCGCACCTTGTTTCCGACGGTCGCCAGCAGTTCGCTGGTGGCCGGTGGAGCAGGAGTCTCGGTAGTCATTGCCGCATCCTTCGTTGGTGAGCTAACTCACACAACTATAGTGAAGATCTTTAGCGAGTCAATGGTTTCTCTTCAATAAGGTGAAGAAATTTACAGGAGTGGTGTTTCAAGCTCACTGATGGTCCCGCGCACGTAAAGGTCGATTTCGCTGACCTGCGGAGCGAGTTCGTAGAGGTGGTCCGCGTTGGGCAGGAGCCGGATGCTGATCTCAAGCTCTGTCGCCAGCCGGTTCATGCAGATGGCACCCACCATGTGGCTGGAGGTCTTCAAGCTCAGGACAGCGTCCATGGCGTCTTCCATGTCCAGGTTTTCCAAGGCACGATGAAGCCGCGAAACCCGCCACGGCAGGAGGGCTACGTAGTTACGGACGAAGGCGCCGATGATGGCTTGGTCTCCGCCAAGCTCAGCCTGGAGTTCGGTCAGGACGGTGCGATCCACCAGGGCGTCTGTGCACTCGTCATACTCAGACACCAGACTCCTCCCGCCTCCAAACAATAGATTCACGATTCAACAGTAGGACCCGTTCAACTGCCGACGCGCCATAAAAGCAAAGCTTGATCCAATCTTGAGCGGACTCAGAGGGAGTCTTGATCACCGGCCCACAGAGTTGGGACGAGCAGCTGAAAGATCGCGGATCCGGGGGATTCCAGGCTTGAATCAAGGAACGGGAAACAGCATGAACAGTAGTGCTCGTCCAGCACCAGGCCTCATGGTCATCATCGTCTTTTGCATGACCGTTCTCCTTGGCATCGGTGGCACCGCAGCGTTCGCACTCTGGGAACAGAGCACCCGTCCCGCAGCTACTGATCAGTCGGTCACGTCCGCCCCATCTGCTCCGCCTGCGCGATAGCCGGAGGGGTTCCCAGGCTGCCCATCCAGAAACTCCGTGAGCCGGTCTTCCAGTACTGACCGGTCCTTCAGCTGGCACTCCCATACCGTCAGCACGTCCCAGCCTCCCGCAGCCAGCTGCTCCCGTTGCTCGGCATCGCGTTGACGGGTCCGGGTTCGCTTGGCTTCCCAGAACCCGGCATTGGCCGCTGGCGCATGCTGCCCGACCCGGCAGTCATGGAAATGCCAGAAACAGCCGTTGACGAAAATGACCTTGCGCCGTCCCGCGAACACCAAGTCCGGACGCCCCGGCAGCTTCGCCGCCCCGGCCTGGCCGTGCAGCCGGTACCGGTACCCTTTCGCGTGCAGGAGCTTGCGGACCACCACGCGGAGTTTTTGTACACCTCTTGCCCCTAAGACCGGGTTTTAGAGGCATTAGCTGTACAAAAACTCCAGGGTTACTGTCCTGGGCGCCTGGAAGGACAACAACCGGAGCCAATCCGGGTTTGAGTCCCGAAGCCGGACACCCTTGAGGGCAGCTGCCGTTTCATGAACGACGACGGCGGCCTCCAGCTCGGCGAGCTTGGCACCCAGGCACCGGTGGATCCCGGAGCCGAAGGCGAGGCCGTAGGGCGTGGGGCCCGGACGATCGGCGCCGGAAGTTTCAGCACCGGCAGTATCGGCGCCGGCAGTATCTGCCCAAGGGAATCCGTGATTGCCCGTCAGCTCCAAGAGAATCTCCTCACCCGCCGGGATACGCTGACCGTCCAGCTCCGTGTCCTGGCTGGCCACCCGTCGCCACGTGGGCACGGAAGACTCCGTTGCAAGGACGTGGCGGACCAGGTCGCGGGCCTTGGGGGCGGAAGCGGCTTCGCACCAGGAGATGCCACGGGACCCTTCGGCCAAGCGGAACAACGTGGTGCTGATCAGTTGCGTGGTGGTCTCCTGTCCAGCGATCAGCAGGAAGTAGCCCAGGGAGCAGATCCCGGGAGTGCTGAGACCGTGGCGGGCCAGCGCATTGAAGAGGTTGGGTTCCGGCGATGCCACCGATTCCAACACCAGTTCCCTGAGCCAGGAGTAGAAGTCTGCGGTGCTGTGGGCCAGCTCGAGTTGCCGGTCCTCATCCGGCCAGCCCCAGAACAGTTCCAACGAGTCCAGGCTCCACGCTTTCAACGCCGGCACGTCGCGGACCGGCAAACCCAGCATCTCCAGCATCACGATGGCCGGGGGATCGGCGGCCACGGCCTGCACCAGGTCCACGCTCCCTCCGGAGGCCATCAGTTGCGCGGCGCGGGCAGCTGATTCGCGCGCCAAGGCACGAATGCGGGGTTCCATCGCTGCCACTTTGGCTGGCGTGAAGAAACCCGCCACTACCTTGCGGATGCCTGCGTGTGTCCCGGTGTCGTTGCTGGCCAGGACCGGCGGAAGCGCAAACCGGGCCTTCTGCAGCACCCGCAGCGCCCGTCCGCTCAACGGCGTCACGGCCAGCAGCGCGTTGGCCGGGCTGAAGTCCTGCGGCCTGTGCAGCACTTCGCGGACAGTATCCGGGTTCCGGAGCACCCGGTAAGGGCAGGCGCCGGACTCGGGAAGACCCACTTCGGTGGTTGCTGCCGCGCTCATGCCGGCAGCCCCTCAAGCCATGCGCATGAATGGGCGCGGAAATCGGCAGGATCCAGTCCGGAGGCATCAACCGGGATGGCACCAAGGAATGGAACCGGCCACGAGGTGATGGCAGCCCTGTTACTCCGCTCCACCGCGCCCGGCGTCACCGGCCAGCTTCCGAGAACCACTCCCACTACGGGCAAGGTCCTTCGGTCCAATGCCTCCAGCGTCAGCGCCGTGTGGTTCAAGGTGCCCAGGGCGGACCGCGCCACCACAACAAAAGCAGCCGAATCGCCCAGCCGGGTTCCCAGATCGGCCAGCGTCCCGCCGTCGTGATCCAACTCCACTAGCAGTCCGCCGGCGCCCTCCACCAGCACGTGATCGTGCGCTGCTGACAGCTCACGGATCCGCCCGGCGTGAACGTCCAGCAGTGGCAGGGTGACCTCATCGAGGACGGCTGCAGGGACGGGCGCCATGGGCTCTTGGAGAACGACGCCAGCCTCCGTCGTGAGCGGATCCGCCAAGCGGGTCACCTCGGCGCAATCGGAATCGCCCACCACATTTCCGCTCTGGCAGGGCTTGTAAACGGCAACCGTCCGGCCCCTCTGATGAAGGGCAGCGGTGACGGCCGCCGTCGTGATGGTCTTACCGACGCCGGTATCGGTGCCGGTGACCAGGACGATGGGAGGCAGTTTCATGATGTTCTCTCCAGAATGCCGCGCAACGTCGCGCAGGCGTGGTCGATGTCAGCCGGGGTGAGGGTGGCCCTGGCCGTGAGGCGAAGGCGGGACACCCCATCCGGGACGGACGGTGGGCGGAAGCACCCCACTAGGACGCCCTCCGCATGGGCGGCCCCGCTGGCAGCGAGAGCCTCTGCAGCGGAGGGCATCGGGATGGACTGGACTGCTCCGGCGGAGCGTTCGACGGCGCTGCCGAGCCTCTCCAGCGCAGGCTGAAGGTGGGCAGCCATGGCAGCTGCGTTGTGGTGGACAGCCGCTGCACGCCACGGTTCGGTACGCACGACGCCGATGGCAGCGAGCGCCGCGGCCGCCGCCGGGGGAGCGAGTGCTGTGTCGAAAATGAAGCTTCGGGCCCTGTTCACCAAGTGCTCCCTGAGCAGGGCTGGGCCCAGCACGGCTCCGCCTTGGCTGCCAAGTGCCTTGGACAGGGTGGCTGTGACGATGACGTTGGGATGGCCGGCCAATCCGGTTCCCGCGATCGCGCCACGTCCGGCGTCCTTCCCGGAGCCCGCGACGCCCAGGCTGTGGGCTTCGTCAACCAGCAGCACGGCGTCATGGGCTTCGGCCAGGTCCAGGAGTTCCAGTAGCGGTGCGGCATCCCCGCCCACGCTATAAATGGACTCCACGACGATGATCCCCCGTGGCTGGGTACGTTTGGCCAGTTTTTCCGCCGCGTCCGCCACGCTGTTGTGCGTGAATTCCTTCACCTCGGAGCGGCTCAGCCGGAAGCCATCGATCAGCGAGGCATGGCACTGCGTGTCGGCAACAATCAATGCCCCCGGGCCGCCGAGGGCGGTAGTGACTCCAAGGTTCGCTAGATAGCCGGAGGAGAAAACCAGCCCGGCGTCCATCCCTGTCAGCTCAGCGAGTCCGTGCTCCAACTCCAGGTGCAGCGCGGTGGTGCCCGCTACCAGTCGGGACGACGTGGCGCCCGTGCCCCACTTGGCGATGGCTTCCCGCGCGGCTTCGGCGAGCCTGGGATCCGTGGCCAAGCCGAGGTAGTCGTTACTGGCGAGGTCGATCATCCGGTGGTCCGCCCGGCGAACTTGAGGCATCCTCACCAAGCCCCGGCGCTCGCGGACCCGGGCCTGTTCCTGCAGCCACGTGGCCATGGCGGTGCTCACGCGGCCACCACCTGGTGGGAGGTTTCCGCCACGGCGGCCACCATGCCAGCGGCCATCGCGCGCACTTCAGCGTCCGAACTAATGTACGGCGGCATCGCATAGACCAGGTTCCGGAACGGGCGAACCCACACGCCATGCTCGACGGCGGCCTTCGTCACCGCGGTCACATCCACCGCGTCCCTCAATTCGATGACGCCCACGGCGCCGAAGGTACGGACGCCGGCAACGGCGTCGAGCGTCATCGCCGGGGCCAAACCCTCGGCAAGTGCGGTGCCAACGCGTTCCACGTCCTCTCGCCAAGCTCCCGTGGCAATGATGCCGAGGCTTGCGTTGGCGGCGGCGCACGCCAGGGGATTGGCCATGAAGGTGGGACCGTGCAGGAGTGCCCCGGCGCCTCCGGAAGATACCGCCCGGGCAACGTCGCCGGTACACAGCGTCGCAGCCAAGGTGAGGTAACCGCCGGTGAGCGCTTTGCCGACGCACATGATGTCCGGGACGACGCGTGCGTGGTCCGCGGCGAAGAGTTCGCCGGTTCGCCCGAAACCCGTGGCGATCTCGTCCAGGGTCAGCAGCAGTCCGTGGCGGTCCGCGATCCCACGCAGGATCCGAACGCACTCGGCCGGGTACATGAACATGCCGCCTGCGCCTTGAAGCAATGGCTCCACGATAATCGCGGCGAGTTCGTTGGAATGCTCCACGGCAAGGCGCTCCACGGCGGCCCGCCATTCCTCGATTCCGGCGGGGGTGGCTGTTGCGGCCGCAGGTGGGCGGGGCGCGAAGACGTTGCGGGCCAGCAACCCTGGGAAGGACGAATGCATGCCGTCCACAGGATCGCAGACGCCCATGGCCGCGAACGTGTCCCCGTGGTAACCGCCACGGATGGTCAGGAAACTCTGCCGCGTGGGCCGGCCGGTTGCCGTCTGGAACTGCGCCGCCAGTTTGAGCGCGACCTCGACCGAGATGGATCCCGAATCTGCCAGGAACACCCGTTCCAGGCGCCTCCCCGGTTCGCCCGGAGCCATGGACAGCAGGCGTTCCGCGAGTTCCACGGCGGGCTGGTGCGTGAGCCCGCCGAACATCACGTGGCTGAAACTGCTGAGCTGGCGCTGGATGGCGGCGTCCATGACGGGGTTCCGGTAGCCGTGGATCACCGACCACCACGACGACATCGCGTCCAGCACCTCATGCGTTCGTCCCCGTTCGTCGCGAAGCCGCAGCGCCACGCCGTCGGCCGCTTCCACCTCCCACAGGGGAAGCGTCGGGGAGGCAGGCGCGTAAGGGTGCCATAGGCTCGCGCGGTCACGCTCGATCAGCGTGCTCATGATGCCAGCCGTCCGTGCCTGGAACAGTCCGCGGTCCAGCCCAGCGGCGTGACCTGGACCTTCATGCGGCGGCGGCACTGCGGGCAGAAGCGCGGCGGCTCCATCGCCAGCCGCTGGTGGCAGTTTTGCTGGGAGTCCGACGTCGGGCTGTCACCGCTGCCATGGACGTTACCGCCGCAATGCCCGCAAAACTGTTGGAAGTCTGCGGTGGTCACAGCGACTTCTGGAATTCCTTGATGGGCATGTTGAGCTCCACCAGCAGGTTCAGGTCGGCGTGGGCGGGGCGCCCCAGGGTGGTGAGGTAGTTGCCCACGATGACAGCGTTGATTCCGCCGAGCAGGCCCTCGCGGGTGCCGAGGTCGCCGAGGGTGAGTTCACGGCCACCGGCATAGCGGAGCACGGTCCGGGGCATGGCGAGCCGGAACGCCGCGATGGCACGGAGGGCGTCCTTGCCGTCCATGATGCCTTGGTTCTCCAGGGGTGTTCCGGGTCGGGGGTTGAGGAAGTTGAGCGGGACTTCGTGGGGTTCAAGGGCCGCGAGCTGGGCTGCGAGTTCGGCACGCTGGGCCACTGATTCGCCCATGCCGATCAGGGCGCCGCAGCACAGTTCCATGCCGGCGGCCTTGACCATGGCGCACGTTTCCAGGCGTTCTTCGTAGCTATGGGTGGTCACAACCTCGGGGAAGTAGCTCCGGGCCGTTTCAAGGTTGTGGTTGTACCGGTGGACGCCCCACTCGGCCAGCTGGTCCACTTGCCGCTGCGTGAGCATGCCAAGCGAGCAGGCGATGTTGATCTCCACTGCTTCGTTGATACGGTCGATCGCGAACTTGATCTGGTTCATGAGCTTGATGTCGGGCCCGCGTACGGCTGCGACGATGCAGAACTCCGTGGCCCCCGTGGCGGCGGTCTCCTTGGCGGCCTTGACCAGTTCCGGAATGTCCAGCCAGACACCGCGTACAGGGGAGTCGAACAGGCCGGACTGGCTGCAGAAATGACAGTCCTCGGGGCAGCCGCCGGTCTTGATGGAGATGATGCCCTCCACTTCCACGTCCTCGCCGCAGTGCTTGAGGCGAACCTCGTGGGCCAGTTGCAGGGCTGCGGGGATGGCGTCGTCGGGGAGCTCAAGGATCTCGATGAGTTGGGCTTCGGTCAGGCCCTCGCCGCGTTCGAGGACCTGCTCGCGGGCGGTGTCCAGGATGGCGTAGGTGGTGGTTTCCCGGGATTCCTGGGTTGCTTGGGTGCTCATGTCCTTGACGGTATCCGCGCTGGTGAAGGGCGATTTTGTGGGGTGCGTACAAACGCGGGTGGTTGATTTTGGACTTGACTGCCCAGGGCGCCTGGTGCAGAAGTTACAGCTGTGAAACATGGACGTGACTGAATTGACGCGCTGCGTGACTAGCGTCGGGGGCGAGGCACAGACCCCGACGAAAGCGACCACGAATGATCGACGACAAGACGAGTACCGCCACACTGGAGCCGACGACGGCGGCAAGCACCGCCGTCGGAACCGGCACCTCGGGTGCTCCAGCAGCCGGCAACTCCGACGCAATGAGTGCAGCGAAGGAGAGCCTGGAGGATTACACGCTCCGCTTCGCCCCGCGCTCCTACCGGAAGTGGAGCGCCGGTGTGGTGGCCACGAGCGCGCTGGGTGGCATCGCCTACCTGGCCGACTTTTCGATCGGCGCGAACATCGGCATCGCGTACGGAACGGTGAATGCGATCTTTGGCATCATTGTGGCGGCCGTGATCATCTTCGCCACCGGGTTCCCGTTGGCCTACTACGCCGCCCGGTACAACATCGACCTTGACCTCATCACCCGAGGCTCGGGCTTTGGCTACTACGGCTCGGTGGTCACCAACATCATCTTCGCCACCTTCACGTTCATCTTCTTCGCCCTCGAGGGCTCCATCATGGCCCAGGGGTTGCAGTTGGGCCTGGGTATCCCTCAATGGATCGGCTACGCAGTGTCCACCATCATCATCATTCCCTTGGTGATCTATGGGATGAAGACACTCGCTACGTTGCAGGTGTGGACCACTCCGCTCTGGCTGTTGCTGATGGTGGTTCCCGTTGGCTACCTGCTGCTGTCGCACCCCGAGAGCATCGATGCCTTCTTCGCTTTCACCGGTGCGTCCGGCGGGGGCGGCCCCAACCTGGCCTCGGTGATGCTGGCCGCAGGTGTTTGTTTGTCCCTGATGGCGCAGATCGCTGAGCAGATCGACTACCTTCGCTTCATGCCGCCCAAGACCGCCGAGAACAAGGGTGCCTGGTGGCGCGCCGTGATCCTCGCCGGACCGGGCTGGGTCATCTTCGGTGCCATCAAGCAGATCATTGGCCTCTTCATCGCGATCTACCTCATTGCCAAGCTGGACCCCGCAGCTGCTTCTTCCGCGAATGAGCCGGTCCACCAGTTCCTGGGCGTCTACGAGGAGATGATGCCGGCATGGCTGGCGATGACACTGGCTGTGGTGCTGGTGGTTATTTCCCAGATCAAGATCAACGTCACCAACGCCTACTCGGGTTCGCTGGCCTGGACCAACTCCTTCACCCGCATCACCAAGACCTACCCGGGCCGCATGGTGTTCGTGGTGGTCAACCTGGTCATCGCGCTGATCCTGATGGAGTCGAACATGTTCGAGTTCCTCAACACCATCCTCGGTTTCTACGCCAACTGCGCCATGGCCTGGGTGGTCACGGTTGCCTCCGATATCGCGATCAACAAGTACCTTCTGAAGATCTCGCCCAAGGTTCCGGAGTTCCGCCGCGGCATGCTCTACGCCGTGAACCCGGTGGGCTTCGTGTCCATGCTGGTCTCAGCGGGAGTCTCCATCGCGGTGTTCTTCGGGGCGTTCGGTTCCGGTGTCCAGCCGTTCTCGCCCATCTTCGCGGTGGGTCTGGCCCTGGTACTGCCGCCCGTGCTCGCCCTTGCCACGAAGGGCCGCTACTACCTGCGCCGGACTGACGACGGCATCGACCTCTCCATGTTCGATGCCGACGGCAACCCGAGCGACGCGAAGCTTCTCTGCCACGTCACGGGCCTTGAGTTCGAACGCCCGGACATGCTCCGGTCCGGTCAGGACGGGCCCGACGGCGAACCCCAGTACATCTCGTCCCTTGCCTTGTCCACGGATAAGTCGGGCGAGCTGGTGCTCCCGGCCCAGAAGTAGCCGCTCCCCGAACCCCACCAGGTGTCAGACCAGGTCGTTTTGAGAGCTCAGTAGGACCTGATCTGCGACCTACTTGGGTGCACGCAGAACGCCCCGGCTTCCAGGAAAGGAGCCGGGGCGTTCTGCTGTGTGTTTAGTGCTGTGTTTGCGGGGCCAGGGGCTTACTTGTCGAAGGCGTCCTTTGCGGCGTCCTTGACGTTCTCGCCGGCCTGCTTGGTCTTGGCCGCCGCTTGGTCAGCGACACCCTCGGCCTGCAGTTTCTCGTTGTTGGTGGCGTCGCCCAAGGCTTCCTTTGCCTTGCCGGTGACTTCCTGTGCCTTGTTGCTGATCTTGTCTCCGAGTCCCATGGGCCCTCCTTCGATGTAATCAAACGCTGACAATTGCTAGGCTATCGAGCAATTCTGGGTACTTCCTGAATGGAGTCCAAAAATAGTCAGGATGCTTACACTGAGACCATGGCTGCGGAGATCCGGAACGAACAAACGGAGAAGACCGACCTTGACGAGGACATCGCCATGGCCTTGGTCAACAATGTGGCGTCCGGGTCCTACGATCCTGACGGGGAGAGCGCGGATCCCCGCACCAAATACCCGTCGGGAGAATTCGAGCCACAAACCCAGGATTACCCCGGCTGGACCGAGGCCATGAACCCACGGCCCGACCACGGCGAGCAAAGCTATGTGGGCCACCACCGCCTGCTGGGCCGCCGGACCTTGATCACCGGCGGCGACAGCGGAATCGGCAAGGCTGTGGCCATCGCCTTTGCCCGGGAAGGTGCCGATGTTGCGTTCACCTACCTGCCCGAAGAAGAGCAGGACGCCGAGCACACGGTCCAGCTGATTGAAGACGCCGGAAGCAGGGCATTGGCATTACCAGGCGACCTGCGGGACGAGGAGTTCTGCCAGGAGGTCATTGCCCAAACCGTGATGGATTTCGGTGGGCTCAACGTCCTGGTGAACAACGCCGGGTTCCAGATGACAACAAGCCAAGGACTCGAAGACCTCAGCACCGATCAGTTTGACCGGACGTTCAAGACCAATGTCTACGCCCTGTTCTGGCTCACCAAGGCTGCCCTCCCTCACCTGCAGCCGGGCTCCGCAATCATCAACACCTCGTCCATCCAGGGCTACCACCCAAGCCCGTCCCTGATCGACTACGCCGCTACCAAAGCAGCGATCAACAGCATGACCTTTTCCTTGGCGGAATCACTGGGGCCGAAGGGCGTACGCGTCAACGCTGTAGCCCCAGGTCCGGTGTGGACCCCGCTGCAGCCGCCCACCCAGCCCGTGGAAAAGATCCAAGCGTTCGGGCAGGACACCCCGCTGGGCCGTGCGGGGCAGCCGGCCGAACTTGCTTCGACCTATGTGTTGTTGGCCAGTGAGGATTCCAGCTATATCTCGGGATCGGTCATTGGCGTCACGGGTGGGAAGCACTTGGCCTGATCGTCCGGGGGTTCAAAACGTGGGATCAGGGACGTCTTCGACGCTGAGTGGGCACCGGCCTTGCCGAAACTACCGGCAAATAAAACCATAAGTAATCTGATCATCGGTGTTAACATGGTGGGCAAGGGAGAGTTTCGGGCAGAGATGACCGAGGAGTGTCCGCATTGCCGTCAATGAAAAACCCTCTGGTTCCAGGGGACGCAACCCGTCCTCACGCCGAACCCCTCCGGTGCAGCCAATGCCGGTCCGCTGATCACTTGGATCTGGAAACCATCGAATCCATTGACCCGCATGCCGGCGATTTGATGGTCCGGGTGTCCTACAGCTGCCTCGCCTGCGAGGCGTCGTACGCCCACAACGCTGCGTTCCATGACGTTGCCGCGGTCCTCAACCGGAACGGAAGCGTTTCCGGTTTGCTCCAATTCGGTGGGACGTACTTTCACTGCGGAGAAGCCATGACCTTCGCGAAATCGTCCGCCCGGAGCGTATACGCCCCCATGACCACTGAGGACGTGGACGACGGCTTGCTGGACGTTTACCTGAAGACGCGCGTGATCCAATGCCGCTGCGGATTCCGGATGGAGCTGCCGGCCTGAGAGCCCGTAGTTTCGAGGTGGCCTCATCGGGGCACACCTCGAGTATCAAGCACAGCGTGGGCCACGAGCGGCACCCATAAAAGCCGCCCATCAGGAGGTAGTGCACATGGACACGGGACAACTGGTTCTCATCATCGTGTTGGCCGTCGTCGTTATTGCTGTGGTGATTGCCGCAGTGGTGATTGGACGCCGTAAGAGAACGGAGATGAACCGGCACCGGGCCGAGGAGTTGCGTGAGAAGGCAGCCGAGGAAGCCATCGGAGCACACCAAGCCAAAGCCGAGTCGGCGCAGGCTGAAGCGGCCGCGCTCCAGGCGGAAGTCGAGGCGAACCGGCTTCGCAAGGACGCGGAGCGCCACGCGGAGAAGGCCGGCGAGGCGCATGAGCGGGTCGAGGAGCACCTTCGGCACGCTGACAAGCTGGACCCCAACGTCAGGGATGGCCGCGGGACAGACGAGGAACGCAATGAGCATACGGAGCGCGCGACTGGTCGGGACCAGGCAACGGTCGACGACGGTGCGCGCCTGAGGCGCGACCGCAACGGACGTGACGATTCGGTGCGTGACGGTTCAGTGCGTGACGATTCAACGCGCGAGGGTGACAGGAATTCATAGTTTCCATGGAACGGAGGCAGGAAGTGAGCATCGTGGTGAGACGAACAGGTCAGGCGGTGCGCTCGGCTGAGTCGAAGGCGAGCCGGCACGCGGTTGACGTCGTTTTGGGGCATTTGGGGGAGATCGGCCCGGCAGTAGCGGCACTGCGGCGCGAATCTTCCAGGCTCGCCGAATGGGGCGAACAGCTGGCACTCGTCAGGCTGCGCGGTGGAACTGTCTTTGCCGCGGGCAGCGACGGGTCCTCGCACGAGGCCCAGAGATTCACTTCCGAGCTTGCCGCCCACGATCCCGGGGACGGTTCCGGCTTCAAAGCGATCTACATCCCCAAAGGCACCGACGGATCAGATGGGGCCGCAGGAAGTATTAGTGCCCGGATCTCGGATCAGGTCCGACGCGGAGACATTGTGGTGCTGCTCGCCGCGAAGGGAATCACCGAGGACCTCAGGGATGCTGCTGCCGCCGCGAAGTCTGGTGGAGCGCGGGTGTGGGCTCTGACCGGAAAGGAATCCAAGGACCTGGCGCAGTCGGTCGATGAGGCCATCTGCGTCAACACGGACCCCGCCCACGCGGAGGAAGCGCACCTCGTCGCGGTGCTGGCCCTCTGTGAGTGCTTCGACGACGCACTGAAGAACCGCAACGCGGAGTAAGTCCTCCCGCGCTGACACGTGCGTGTGATCTGCGCCTCCATCGGAATAGTTGCAGACGCCTTGCAGTTGGGCAGAGTGAACCTGTTTCATTCTGAAAGGAACTGCGCATGCTGTTTTCCCCCCTGGCCCTCGGCGAGCTAGAACTTTCCAACCGACTGGTGATGGCGCCCCTGACGCGTCTTCGTGCGGGTCAGAATGGCGTGCCGGGTCCGTTGATCGCCGAGCATTACAGGCAGCGGGCTTCCTTGGGGCTGATCGTGAGCGAGGGTACCTACCCGGTTGCGGCCGGCCAGTCATACCCGGGACAGCCCGGACTCGTCACCGAGGAGCAAATCGCGGGTTGGAAGACAGTCACCGAGGCCGTTCACTCCGACGGTGGGCGCATCTTCGCGCAGGTCATGCACGGTGGCCGCGTTTCGCACTCGGACATCACGGGCGGCAATGAGATCGTTGGTCCCAGCGCTGTCGCCATCGACGGCGCCGTCCGCACCCCCAGCGGCAAGCAGCCGTACCCGGTCCCGCGCGAACTCCGCACCGACGAACTGCCGGGTGTCATTCAGGAAATCGTCACCGCATCCAAGAACGCCATCGACGCAGGGTTCGACGGCGTGGAACTCCACTCCGCCAATGGTTACCTGCTGCACGAATTCCTTGCGCCCAATTCCAACATCCGCACGGACAGCTACGGTGGCTCCCCGGAGAACCGGGCCCGCTTCGTGATCGAGACCGTCAACGCCGTGGTGGAAGCCCTCGGTGCCAACCGTGTGGGCATCCGGATTTCCCCGGAGCACAACGTCCAGGGCATCGCGGAAACCGATGCCGCTGACGTCCGGGCAACATATGAAGTCCTGGTGGACACCATCGCACCGCTGAACCTCGCCTACCTGAGCATCCTGCACCACGACCCCAAGAGCAGCCTGGTCCAGGACCTCCGGGAGCGTTTCAATGGGACGTTCCTTGTCAACACCGGGTTCAGCGAAATCACGACCCGCGACGAAGCCTTCGCCATCATCGAAGGCGGCCTCGCGGACGCCGTGGTGGTCGGCCGCCCTGCCATCGCCAACCCGGACCTCGCCCGCCGCTGGCGCGACAGCCTGCCGCTCAACGAGCCGGACGCCTCCACTTTCTACGCCGACGGCGCCGAGGGCTACACCGACTACCCGTTCTATGCGAACTAGGTCTGTCATCCGCTGTTAGCCCAAAGCACCTCAGCAAAACCACGACGTCGGCGCCCGCCCGGGTGCCGACGTCGTGGTTTAACCTTGCGGCCGCCCGCGCGGAATATGACCGGCCCCGCGCCTGCTTTCCTATAGGATTTGTGGCATGTCTGATCCTTCCCCTGCTGGTGCCCGCGCTGGTTTTCCCGTCAGCCGCCAAGTGTTGGCCGACCACGTTTATGAAGCGCTCCTCGAGTGGCTCATGGACGGCCGCCTGGAGCCCGGGGCGGCCGTGAGCATCGACGGGATGGCGCGCGAACTCGACGTTTCTCCCACTCCGGTGCGCGAAGCCCTGGCTCGCCTGGAGCACACTGGCATGGTCCGGCGCGTTGCGCTGAAAGGGTACCGGGTGGCGCCCGTATTCACCCGGGAGGACTTTGCGGAGCTTATGGAAGCCCGCCTGTCCATCGAGCCCGTTAACGCCAAGTTGGCTTGTTCCCGCATGACGCCGGACGGATTGGAGGCCCTGAAGCGGGCCGTGGAGGATCTCAAGACCGCCCCTCGTGGGGGCACGTTTGCCGAGTACCGCAGCTACCTTGAGGCAGACGAACGGTTCCATCAGCTCATCGCCGCGCAGGCCAACAACCAGTTCCTGCTCGCGGCCTACAACACCCTCGGTGGCCAGATCCAGCGCTTCCGGCTGTTCGGGGGAGTGGGCATCACTGATGCGGAGCAAGCCATTGCAGAGCACCAGGCTGTGCTTGACGCCATGCTCGGCGGCGACCCGGAGAAGGCCGCGGAGATGATGGTTGACCACGTCGAAAAGGTCCGTGGCCGGGCTATGGCTGACGCGCCGGAGGACTAAACACCGGACTAAACAAGGGGCTCGCCGGCTGCGCTGGCGGGCCTTCTTTGTGCGCACAGTGACCCCCTTCACATGCATATGTAAGACATATAGGATCTAGGAAGTTCCGGAAAAGGGTTGACAGTCTTGCTTGATTCGTAAATCCTATAGGAAACAGGATTCCACGAAGGAGTGATCGTCATGGCGTACACCGCCGAGAATTGGCCCATTACCGCGGCCCTCCTGCAGTTCCCGGGCACCGACGCCGCGGGGCAGCAGGTCAACGACGCCGATGCTTCCGTTTGGGCTTCGGTCCTCCAGGAAGTGAAGGACGCAGGTTTCGCCAACGCGGACCTCACTGACAGCTGGGTTCGTCCCGGCGACCTCAGCAAGGATCGCCTCGCCGAGTTCAAGCAGACCGCTGATGAAGTGGGCATCGGTGTTCCGGTCATCTCTGCCATCCGCCGCAGCGTCATCCACGCGACGGACTGGGCCGAGAACCTGGCGTACAGCCACCGGACCATTGACGCCGCCGCGGAGCTCGGTTGCGAAGTCGTATCGTTTGGACTCCACCAGGCCATCACCCCGGAGCAGCAGAAGCAGCTGTGGTTCTGGACCGTCGAGGGCTACAAGGACCCGGTGGGGGACAAGGAAGCGTGGGGCAACGCCGTCTCCCGCCTCCGTGAGCTCGGCCAGCACGCAGCAGACGCCGGCATCCTCCTTTCCCTGGAAATGTACGAGGACACGTACCTCGGAACCGCTGACTCTTCAGTTCAACTGGTCCAGGACATCGGCCTGGCCAACGTGGGCCTCAACCCGGACCTCGGCAACCTCATCCGACTGCACCGGCCCATCGAGGACTGGCGCGAGATGGTGGCAAAGACCCTGCCGTACTCGAACTACTGGCACATGAAGAACTACATCCGCGACGAAGACGTTGCCCGCGACAGCTACATCACCATGCCGGCCCCGATGGAAAGCGGACTCATCAACTACCGCGAAGCCTTCAAACTGGCTCTCTCCGTGGGCTTCCAGGGCATCCTCTGCACCGAGCACTACGGCGGCGACGGCCTGAGCGTCACAGCCAGCAACCAGGACTACCTCCGCCGCCACGTCCTGCCCAAGAGCGAAGGCTACGAACTCGGCAAGAGCCAGGTAGCGCAGGGGCGCCAGGAACCAGCCACGCAGCTCGCAGGAGTTTAGGAACATGACACAGATTTTCGACAACCCGGCAGACTTCGCCGATGAAGCGTTGGACGGCTTCGTTGCGGCCAACCGTGGCTATGTTGCCAGAGTTGATGGCGGCGTCGTCCGCTCCACTGAAGTCCCTGCCGGCCAGGTGGCGTTGGTGGTCGGCGGCGGTTCGGGACACTACCCGGCGTTCGCCGGACTCGTCGGACCCGGACTCGCGACGGGCTCGGCCTGCGGGAACATGTTCGCATCCCCGGCCGCAGGCCAGGTGTACCGGGTGGCCAAGGCTGCCAACGCCGGAGGCGGAGTCCTCCTGAGCTACGGCAATTACGCCGGCGACGTCCTGCACTTCGGCCAGGCCCAGCTCCGGCTCAACGCCGAGGGCATCGAAACACGCACGGTCACCGTCACGGACGACATCGCCAGTGCTCCGATCGGCGAACTCGGGAAACGCCGTGGCATTGCCGGTGACCTGACGGTCTTCAAGATCGCCGGTGCCGCGGCCGAAGCGGGACTGGACCTTGACGACGTCGAGCGTTTGGCCATCAAGACCAACTACCGGACCCGTTCGCTGGGTGTGGCCTTTGACGGGTGCACACTGCCGGGCGCCAAGGATCCGCTGTTCCACGTGCCGGCCGGACAGATGTCGCTCGGCCTCGGGATTCACGGCGAGCCCGGCATCTCCGAGCACCCGATGCCAACAGCATCCGAGCTGGCCGAACTTCTCGTCTCTAAACTCCTCAACGACAAGCCCGAGGACGCAGGTGACCGGGTGGTTGCCATCGTCAACGGACTTGGCACGGTGAAGTACGACGAACTCTTCCTGCTGTTCGGCAAGGTCGAGAAGCTGCTGACCGCGGCCGGGCTCACCGTCGTTGAACCGGAATGCGGCGAGTTGGTGACCAGCCTGGATATGTCCGGACTGTCCCTGACCCTGCTGTGGTTGGACGAGGAATTGGAACAGTACTGGGCTGCGCCTGCCGACACCCCGGCGTTCCGCAAGGGCAGCATGTCGCCCCGTGCACCTCGCGCTGACGCGGAAATCGACGACGCCCAAACGGCCGACGCAGAACAGACCACCTCGGCTGCAGCCGACCTCGGGCGGTTGGCTCTTGCCATCCTCGCCCAGGTGCGGGACGTTGTGGTGGACCATGAGGAAGAGCTCGGCAAGCTGGACGCCATTGCTGGAGACGGCGACCACGGAATCGGCATGCGCCGTGGCGTGGATGCCGCAGCGGCGGCCGGGGAAAGCGTGGCCGGTTCGTCTGCAGCACGCATCCTGACCACGGCCGGGGAGGCCTGGAGCGAACGCGCCGGCGGCACGTCCGGAGCCCTGTGGGGCTCGGCAGTTATCGCCGCCGGACAAGCACTGGGCAACCGGGATGCATACGCGGCGCAGGACGCAGCGGCCGCGGTCAATGCCTTCGTCCGCGCCATCACCGAACTCGGCAAAGCCGAGCCGGGGGACAAGACCATGGTGGACGCGCTCCTGCCGTTCAGGGACGCCTTCCAGACGGAGCTCGACGGCGGCGCTCCCGTTGACCGGGCCCTGGCGGTCGCCGCCGCGGCGGCCCAGTCAGCTGCCGCGAAGACCGCGGACCTGCGTCCCCTCAAGGGCCGGGCCCGTCCCCTCGCGGAAAAGAGCCTGGGCCATCCCGACCCCGGGGCAGTCTCCTTCGGGCTGATTGCCGCCAGGATTTCACAGTTCATCGATTCACAACTGGCCACGGTTGCCGCAGCCGGAGAGCTGTCGGCAACGGCCGGAAACGGAGCCCAAGCATGAGCAACACCCAAGGCTGGCGCATCGTCGTTGGCAATGACGAAGCCGGAGTCGAGTACAAGCAGGCACTTCTCGCCTTGCTGGAGGCGGACCCGCGCGTGGCATCGGTGACCGACGTCGGCGTTGGTTTCAACGACTCCACCGCGTACCCGCACGTCGCCGTTGACGCCGCCCGCAAAGTGGCCGAGGGGGAGGCAGACAGGGCACTCCTGATCTGTGGCACAGGGCTCGGGGTTGCTATTGCAGCCAACAAGGTCCCAGGAATCCGCGCGGTCACCGCCCACGACAGCTACTCCGTGGAGCGTTCGGTGCTGAGCAACAACGCCCAGGTCCTCACCCTCGGCCAGCGGGTGATTGGCTTGGAACTGGCCAAAAAGCTCGTAGGGGAGTGGCTCGACCACCGCTTCGACCACACCTCATCTTCCGCCGCCAAGGTGGATGCCATCTGCTCGTACGAGCCCGACTACACGAAGGCAGTCTGATCATGACCACTCCTGAAGCAACCGAAGGTTCCTCGAAGAACGCAGCCCGGAAGATCGCCGTCGTCGGCTCCGGCTACATGGGTGGCGGCATCGCCCAGGTCTTGGCTCTTGGCGGGGCGCGTGTTGCGCTGGCCGATGTCTCTGCCGAGATCGCGCAGAAGAACTTCGACCGCCTCCTGGTGGAGTCGGACCAGTTCATTGCCGACGGACTCTTCCCAGCGGGTTCCACGGAAATCCTCAAGCAGAACCTGTGGGCCGCCAAGGACATTGAGGAAGCAGTCGCGGACGCCGACTTCATCGAAGAAGCCGTTCCCGAAGTCCTGGAGATCAAGCACCAGACCCTCGCCCGGATCAGTGCCGCGGCCCGCCCGGACGCCGTGATCGGTTCGAACACCTCCACCATCTCCATTGGTGCGCTCGCGGAGGCCGTCACCAACCCGGAGCGCTTCCTGGGCGTCCACTTCTCCAACCCGTCGCCGTTCATTCCTGGCGTCGAGGTCATCCCGCACGCTGGCACCGCTGCCGCTACCGTCGCCGCCTCCCGCGAGCTGGTCCACGCGGCCGGCAAGCAGACCGCCGTCGTCAAGGACGTTACCGGTTTCGTGCTCAACCGCCTGCAGTACGCGCTCTTCCACGAAGCGGCGCAGCTGGTGGAGCAGGGCATCGCAACAGCGGACGACGTCGACACCCTGGTCCGTACGACATTCGGCTTCCGCTTGCCGTTCTTTGGTCCGTTCGCCATCGCGGATATGGCCGGTTTGGATGTCTACAACTTCTGCTACAAGTCGCTGCAAACAGGATTCCCGGAACGCTTCGCGACGCCGAAGATCCTGTCGGACCTGGTTGAGGCAGGCAAGCTCGGCACCAAGACCGGCGCCGGGTTCCTCAACGTCCCCGCCGAGCGCACGCCCGAACTCATCGCTTACCGCAACAAGGCCTACGTCGCTATGCAGAAGCTCATTGAAGAGCTCGGCCCGGCCCCCATCAACTAACCCTTCCTTCAGGAGTAAACACATGACTTTCCCCGCAGAACGCACCGCAATCGTCACCGGCGCCGTTTCCGAACGTGGCATCGGCCGCGCAACAGTCAACTACCTGGCCGCCCAAGGCTGGAACATCGGCATCATCGACCTGGATGACGCCGCCTGCAAGATCGCAGCCAAGGAAATCGCCGCGGAATACGGCGTCCAGGCCCACGGCGTTGGCGCCAACGTGGCCAGCGAGGCCGAGGTCCGCGCCGCCATTGACGAACTGGAGGCAGAATTGCCGCAGATCGTCGCCCTGGCCAATGTTGCCGGAGTCAGCTCGCCTGTTGGTTACCTCGAACTCGAACCGGCCGAATGGGACCGGGTCCTGAACATCAACCTCAATGGCGTCCACTACGCCACCCGCCGCGTGGCCGAGTCCATGGTCAAGAACCGCATCGGCCGCATCGTGAACATCTCCTCCGTTTCAGCCCAGCGTGGCGGCGGAACCTTCTCCAAGACCCCGTACTCGGTGGCCAAGGCCGGCGTCATCGGCCTGACCCGCGCAACCGCCCGTGAGCTGGGTGAGTACGACATCACCGTCAACGCCATTTCCCCCGGTCCCATCGACACCGACATCATGGGCGGCACCCTGAGCCAGGAACGCAAGGACGAACTCACCAAGGACCTTGTGGTGAACCGGGTGGGCTCCACCCGCGACATTGCTGCCGCCATCGCCTTCCTCATCAGCGAGGACTCCGGATACATCTCCGGCCAGACGCTGAATGTGGATGGCGGACTGTACATGCACTAGGCCCCCATGCGGACCTGGACAAGAGAACGCAAGATCTACCTTGCCGTGGGCATCCTTGCCTGCGCAGTGGGCATGGTGCTCATTTTCTTCCCGCGCTGACCGCGGCTGCATTAGTTGTTTCCTGTCACTCAAAGAGGAGTTTCAATGTCTGTTGCCACCAATTCCACCAAGGAGTTGCTGGATACGCCGGTCCTCAAATCGGCGATCTCCAAAGCGTCACGGCGGCTCATGCCGATGCTCGTCATCCTGTACGTGGTGGCCTTCCTGGACCGCACCAACGTTGGCTTCGCAGAAGCAGCGCTGGAAGTGGACAAGGGCATCACAGCGGGCGCCTACGCCCTGGGCGCGGGGATCTTCTTCATCGGTTACGCGCTGTTCGAGATCCCCAGCAACCTGCTGCTCACCAAGTTCGGGGCCAAGGTGTGGCTCGCCCGCATCGCCATCACGTGGGGCATCGTCTCGGCGTGTTTTGCTTTCGTGCAGGGCGAGACGTCGTTCATCATTCTCCGGTTCTTGCTGGGCGTCACTGAGGCCGGCTTGTTCCCGGGCGTCATCATGTTCCTGGCGGCGTGGTTCCCCAACAAGGTCCGAGTGAAGATGTTCGCCATCTTCTACCTGGCCCAGCCCTTCTCCCAGATGATGGGTGCACCGCTGTCCGGTTGGCTCATCAACATCGGTGACCAGGTCCCGGGCGTTGCAGGCTGGCAGGTGATGTTCTTCGTCGAAGGCATGCTGGCCGTCCTGGCCGGTATCGCCGCCTACTTCTTCCTGATCAACAGCCCACAGGACGCCAAGTTCCTGACCAAGGAAGAGAAAAAGGCGCTGTCCGACGTCATGGCACTCGAAGACACCGTCAAGGAGGAAACGGGTCCCCGGGGCGTCCTGGCCTCCATGCGGAACGGCCGCGTCTGGTACTTCACCGTCATCTACTTCTGCCTGCAGGTAGCGGTCTACGGTGTGACGTTCTACCTGCCCCAGCAGGTGGCGCAGCTGACCGGACAAAAGGTGGGCATCGCCGTCGGACTTCTTGCGGCTATCCCGTGGTTCTTCGGAATCTTCGCCTGCTACTTCATCGGCAAGGCCGCCAACACGGTGGCGCGTCGTCGCCGTTGGGGCACGGCACTGTTCATCTCCACGGGGCTCTGCATCTTCGGATCCGCGTGGGCGGGCGCCAACCAGCTGCCCGCGCTCGGCATCATCTTCATCACCTTGGCGGTGTGCAGCTTCTTGTCCACCGGTCCCATTTGCTGGTCGTATCCGACGGCGTTCCTCACCGGAACTGCCGCGGCTGCCGGCATCGGGCTGATCAACTCCCTTGGAAACCTGGGCGGGTTCGTCGCCCCGATCCTGCGCACCACGGTCAACCAGGTCACGGCCTCGGACACGGGAACCATGGGCGTCTACGCCTTGGGCGTCCTGCCTTTCGTCGCGGCATTGCTGATGTTCGGTACCAAGCGCTTCAGCAACAAGGCCGACGAACTGCTGGGCAAGTAGATCGTGATGCTCTCTGCTCCTGACACCCTGTTCATCGGGGTCAGCACCAAGATGTACATGGGCTACGCGCAGAGCCTGGCGTGGTTGGAGCAGCTGGTGGCAGAAGTGGACGCCCGTCCGGCCCTTGCGGCCGGGCGGGTGGTCCCGTTCGTGATCCCGTCCTTTCCGGTTTTGCCCGCAGCGGCGCGGATGCTGGAGGGCACATCCTTGGTGCTCGGCGCCCAGAACTGCGGCTGGTCTGATGGTCCGTGGACGGGTGAAGTTTCTCCGTCGATGCTTGCTGAACTCGGGGCTGGCCTGGTGGAAATCGGTCATGCCGAGCGGCGACGTTTCTTTGCAGAAGACGAGGCGATGATCGCGCTCAAGGTCAGCGCCGCCGTCGACTCCGGGCTGACGCCGCTGCTGTGTGTGGGGGAACGCGACGTCGGCGATCCGGAGGCGGCGGCTGATACGGTGTTCCGGCAGATCAAGGCAGCAGTGGCAGGTGACTGGTCCGTTGCCTCACAACTGGTTATCGCTTACGAACCTGTGTGGGCGATCGGTGCCCCGGAGCCCGCCTCAGCCGGGTATGTTTCGCGGGTAGCGGCCGCGCTACGGGAATCGCTGGGCCAGCACGGACTGGCAAGAATGCCCGTGGTCTACGGCGGATCGGCACAACCAGGCTTGTTGCCACAGCTGGACGGGGTGTCAGGGCTTTTCCTTGGCCGGTTCGCGCACGACGCCACCAACTTTGGCCGGGTCCTGGACGAAGCCCTGAGTTTTTGTACAGCAGATGCCCCTAAGACGCCTTCTAAAGGGCATTAGGTGTACAAAAACTCCGCTGGCAGAGGGCCACGAATCCGCCAAGGTTCTCCAGGCCTTCCGGATGCGTCGGCAGGTAGTTGGTAAGCTCCGGCGAACGCACGACGACGGCACGCCACTGCCCGCGCGAGACCGCCACGTTGATCCGGTTGCGGGACAGCAGGAATTCCATGCCGCGGGGAACTTCGCCAGCTGCCGACGCTGCCATGGAAACGATGACCACAGGTGCTTCCTGGCCCTGGAACTTGTCCACGGTACCCACACGCACCTTGCCCAGCCCTGCTGCCCTGAGCTCATGCTTGATGAGCTGGACCTGGGCGTTGTAGGCCGCGACCACCAGGATGTCTGTTTCCTCGAGGGGGCGGCAGTCCGGAGAGTCCGAAGGGTCCAGCCATTTCAAGCCCAGATGAGCCTGGACTTGCCGCACCACTTCGGCAGCTTCCTCGGGGGAAGCCGTCGAGTTGGCCGTATGCGGCACGTAAACGCAGGAAATACCCGGAGCCGCGCCCTCCACGGATCGTTCCTTCGCCGCAGGGGCAGCCTCGAGCCGATTGTCGTAGGACAGCTCGGAAACGGCGCTGCACAGCTCCGGATGCATGCGCCACGACAACGCCAGGAAATAGCCCAGATGTGCGGGCAACGTGTTGTAGCCCTCCGACAACCAGCCCAAAGCTGATTCATCAACCGGTTCCGGGTGCTTGCCCTGGGTGACCTGCGGAAGCTGCTGTGGATCGCCCAGCAGCAGGAGCCGTTTGGCTGCCCGGCTGACGGCCATGGTGTTGGCAAGCGAGAACTGTCCCGCTTCGTCGATGACCAGGAGGTCAAGCGAACCGGCCGGGACTTCCTTGCCCACCATGGTCCAGGCGGTGCCTCCGATCAGGGCCCCACCTGGCCGGGCCAGCAGCTCTTCGACGTCGCCCTTGGCACAGTTCGTCCAGGGCACAGGATCGTTGTGCTTGACATCCTTGGCCACGAGGCGGGGATCGACGCCGGCCTTCTCCACGGCAGCGCAGAGCATGTTTTCCACGACCGCATGGGATTGCGCCACGACCCCGACTTTCCACCCGTCGGCTACCAGCCTGGCAAGCACGTGGGCACCCACGTGGGTCTTCCCGCTGCCAGGTGGACCTTGGACTGCCACGTAGGAATGGTCCAGGTCCTTCACTGCCGCCGTAATGGCATCAATGTAGCCATCGGGGCCGGAGGGTATGGCTGGAAGGTGGGCCAAGGTGCGCAGCCGCGGCTGCTGCCGGCGGACCAGGTCCAAGGCCGGATCCTTGGGCCAGGAAGGCAACGATGCGCGGAGCTTGGTGGCCAACGCGGCCAAGGCGGCCCGCTGCCCATTCGTCTGAATCGGGCTGTCCGGGGTCAGCGCCATGGGGGTTTGTGTGAACTCCGTCGAATCGTTGCGTAGTTTCTCGGCGATGGTGACCGATTCGAAGTCTCCCTCTTCGCCGACGTCGATGACCTCCGTTCCAGCCCAACCCGCACGGCCGAGCACCGGGGATTCCTTGGCCGCCAACGCGTCCGGCAACGGGGATTGGTACATGCGGAAGTACTTCCTGCCGCGGTCCAGTCCGGCTCCGTCACCTGACCGGCCGAGCAGTTTCACGATCCGTGCAGGGTTGCTGCGAGGGGTTGGCTTGGCCCAGTCCTGCAGCAACTCGACGTGGTCCACGATGAAGAGATCGCGGGACTCGTCCCATTGCGAAGTCGGCTTTTCCAAGCGGTCGAAGTGCCCCCACCAGTGCTGCTTGTCCTCGCGGCGGTGATACCCGACTCCGGCGGCGACGATGCCGATGGCCCGGAAGTCCGACGGCGTCTGATCATCTTCGGGCAACCGGGCAAGGTAGTCGAAAAGGGCCTTCTCTTCCGGTGGTGCCTCGTACTTCTCCGGCTCGGCCTCTGATCGGGGCTCGTCCTCCACGGGGCCGCCCGGAACGATCGAGCGCTCCGCAGCACGGGCGAGCAGCCAGTTACGCAACTCCAGTGTTGAGAGGCAGTCGTATTCGTTGTAGTCCCGGATACCTTCGAGAATGGTGGCAGCTTGCTGGGCTTGGCCCGTGTCCCTGGCAGTGCAGAAGTCGGCGTAGGCAACCACGGAAGCACCGGCGTCGGTGACATCACCCGAGCGCAGATGCTGCCCCATGTAGAGGGGTTCCAGCTTCTTGATGCTGTAAGAGTTCTCGGAGACCCGGATGCTGTGCCGGACGGTGTCGTAGAGGTCCACCAGGACGCCTTGGCGCAGGAGGTCATCGACGGCGGTTTCGCCCACCACATGCGTCAGCGAAAGATTGCGAAGGGCCGTCTTTTCGTAGGCCGCGTAGTGGTAGATGTGCATTCCGGGGTAAATGGCGCGGCGCTTGGCAACGTATTCCAGGAAGTCCACAAACGCTTGGCCTTCCTCCACCCGCGAGTGCGCCCAGAACGGCCGGAAAACAGGCTCAGCGCCCGGTTCCACTGGGTTCTCGATAACCCCGAACAGATACTCGAGGCCCCACTTTCCGCTGGCGGGATCCTGCCAGAGGGGGTCTCCCTCGAAGTCGAAGAAGATGTCGCCCTGATCGGGAGCCGGGAGCCTTCCCAATGTGTTATCCGGGAGCACCTTGTAACTAACGGATTTGGCTTCACCGGTTTTGTCCGTGTAGTTGACGGTGCCGTCCGGGGTGCCTGTGCCGGTCTGGAGTTGGGCTTGCTCGCGGAGCCTGAGCAGCGTCGAGTCGCCAGTGGCCGGCATGGCTGCGAGCTGATCGATGGTGGTCACCCCGGTCTCGATCAGTTTCTTGCGACGGCTGATTCTCATGCCAGCCACCATGAGCAGATCCCTGTGCAGCTGGACCTGCTCGGCGCAGTAGTCACAGCGGCCGCAAGCGGAGAAACGGGTGTCGCCCCACTCCGCGGGGCCGGCCTCCGAAACATGGGCAGTTGTCATGCCGAGGAAGCGTTCCCGGCGTTCCTTGAAGACGGGGAGGATCTGTGCAAGTGGGTGGTCGCTGTGGACGCGGTTGCCCAGCACCAGGGTGACGGTTGGATCCGGGGTTATTCCGGCCTTGAGGAGCTGGTCTCCGTAGGCGGCAAGCTGCAAAAGTGCTGTGACCTTGGCATGGCGGGCCAGCTTGGTATCGAACACCGCATACAGTCCGCCGGGTTGCTTGACCAGAAAATCCGAGCGTCCGTGGAACTGGCCGTCGAAGAACGCGGCTTGGAATACTACATCCGCTCCGAGGCGCAGGGCGTGGACGGATTCCGCATGCTTGGCCGTCAGGGTGGCACGGTCCATCGAAGTGGCGGGGACGACGTCGTAAACGCCTTTTCCTGTTGCCGCGTCCCAGTGCCCGAATTCAGCCACGAACTCGTCCAGTACGCGATGTTCGTGTACGTCGCCCAGTTTGGCCGTGCGATCCAACATGGCGTCCGCCGCGAAGTCCGGTTTGGGTGACCGGCCGAGTTTTTCATCGAGTTTCCGGAGCAATTGGTATTCGCAGGTGGCCGCGATGACGAGGTCGCTGGCCGAGAAGACCAGGTCCTGCGGGGCGCCCGCTGTCTCCGGATCGAGAAAGAACACAGCGACCCACCTCTCTTCCAACCAATTGAACCAAGCCAGTTGAATCCTTGTAGCCAAGCTATCAGCGGGCACTGACAAAATAACTTCCGGCAAAGTAGCGTCGGGCCAACCTAGACTGCACCCATGACTGAAACAGCCCCCACCATTGACCCTGCTTTCGAAGCCGCGTACCAGGCCGCACAGAAGAGCCTCAGCGAGGGCGGCATTCCCATCGGGGCGGCCTTGGCCCGGGGCGGAGAAGTCATCGCCAGTGGCCACAACGAAAGGGTGCAGCACGGCGATCCGATTGCGCACGGCGAGATGTCCGCACTTCGTGCCGCCGGACGCCAAAAGACATACCGTGACACCACGCTCTACACCACGTTGGCGCCCTGCGCGATGTGCACGGGAACCATCATCCAGTTCAAGATCCCGCGCGTAGTGGTGGGCGAAGCCGAGACGTTCCCTGGCGAATTCGACCTCCTGCGTTCACGCGGCGTCGAGGTAGTGGTCCTGGACGATGCGCGCTGCGTGGACATGATGCGTGCATTCCAGGCAGAACACGCCGAACTGTGGGCCGAGGACATCGCTGAGTAGCCGCCGCGACTAAGCCGCGGCAAGGAGAGAGCGACGGCGGCACCAAGGGCGGGGTGCCGCCGTCGCCGGCTACAGAGGATCCATATACCAGCTAGCCATCCGACGGCTTTTTGGCAGGCTTCCTCGGAGCCGACCGGCGGGAACGGGCCGCCGGAGTTGATGGAATCAGTTCCTTGACTTGGGCCAGCACTGCGGCGTTGGCGCCACGGGTGCCCAGATCCTTGGCGAGGGTCTCGACCTCGGACTTCGCGGCCGCGGTACTGTCCGCTTTGGCGTGGAGTTCGGTACGCAGCTCCACCAGGCCGCGGTAGGCGAGGTTGCTTGCCGCGCCAGCGCCTTGCTGGTAGCTGGCCAGGCCGGCATCAGTCAGCGCCAGTGCACGCTCAGGGTCAGCGCTGTGGTGCTTGACCATCTTTTCGTCCTTGCGGCGGTAGAAGTCATCTCCCACGGACTGCGCGACGGCGGTGGCAGCCTTGACGCCCAAGGGCTCGCCACCGAAACGCCCGGCCGCCTCGGTCAGCGCGTCCAGGCCCTTGCTGAGATACGGCGACATGGAGCCCTCGAAAGCGAGGGTCAGGCCCACCTCGCGCGTGAAGAACTCCGGCGCGAACCGGTCCTCTTCACGGGTGACGGGAAAACCGACACGAAGAGGCAAGGTATTGGACGCTTGGACGATACCGTCCGTGGCATAGATGGCGCGGACCAGGTACTGCCCGGGCTCGTCGAAAGCGAAGCCTCCCACTCCGTAGGCGAGCTGGACGAGTTGGCTGTAGCGGTCGCTGCCGTCGTCGTCGCCCACCGGGGCAGGAGCCAGCGTTACGATCTCCGGAAGTCCGTAGAAGCAAACCACCGATTCATGCAGCACCACAGTTCCGTTGGGCTTCTGCACGTAGACCGTGGTGTTGCCGTACCGGGGATCGAGCCTGCCATCCACCATGACGGGCACGTCGGTGGTATTCCGCAACCGGAACTCGATGGACACGGGCTCCATGTAGTCGAAGTGGTCCTTGGCCGAGAGCGTCAGTTCAACGTCGCTGCCCGGCCCGGAGACCGTCATGGCGCCGGCAGGGGATTCCAGATGCCCGCCGGAGGCCCAGGGATCTCCACCCATGATCACGGAGGCCCGGTCACCGTGGCGCATGTGGAGGAGCTCGTCGTCGTCAAAGCGGAAACGGAAGTTGGCCCAGAAAGTGTCCGTGCCGTTGCGCTGATCGTATTTCCAGTCGTAGTTCATCCAGGACAGTGCATCCGGGCGGGCTTTGTCCCAGGCATGCAGGAAGTTGAAGGCGTGCCCGGCTTCGTGGACCCAGGTGTAGAGGAAGTGCCGCATGGCCCAGGCCTGATCCTGGGTGGTGGGGTTGGAGACAAGGTTGGTGAACCAGGAATGGTTCCGGAACACCGCAAAACCCTGGCGGTCGGGTCCGCGACCAGCGCCGCCAAAGCCCGCAGCGGCGTCGAACATAATGCCACCCACCCCCGCGCTGTCAAAGATGCCGGCCTGGATGCCCCACATGTTCCACGCGGGCCACCCCGAGTTGTACTTGCCGAACGAGGTTTCCATGGCGTCGTGGAGTTCGCCGACATTCCATGAAGCAAAGCCGGCGGCGCTGTCGTCGATGACTGTATGGACCGGATCGACGGTGACCGCGATTCCGGCGTCCTTATACGACGACTCGATGGTGATGGTTCGGTTGGGCAGGTCCGCGGGTCGGTTGTTGTGGGCGTGGCTGTTGTAGATGGGAACCTTGGGTTCTATGTCTACGGACGAGCAATAATCCAACTCCAGGTTCATGTCACGGAAGGCGTCCGAACGGTAGGTGCACGCGTAGGGCTGGCCGAGGACTCCGCCGGAAGTAAAGGTGGCAACAGCTCCCGTGACTGCGCCGTGGGACCACGACACCACAATGTCCACCGTGGTGGCAGGATGGGTTCCTTTCCAATAGCGGACGGTTCCGAGGATATGCACGTCGGTATCGGTGAACGTCACAAGGGGTGTGTCCACGATCCAGGACTCAACATAGGTCTTCACAAGTTGGTTGACCCCTGCCACCTTGACGAAGCGGGTGCTGTAGAAGTCACCGCTGACCTTGTTCATGACAGGAGACTGGACGCCGTCGCGGGAGTCGATATCCAAACGGAGGTCCACTGCGCTTCCGATGGGGCCGGGGTTGCCTTGAAAACCTTCATATCGCCCGCTGACCGCTGCGGGTCGCCGGCACCTCCAGAATTCCGTGGAGGGAAGGGACTGGACAGGTTCATGGGAGACGTCAGGGTTGTAGTAGGTGCTGGGGACGTTGGGGGTGTCCATGGGGAGATCTTTCTCGCTCTTCAAGCAGTCAATATGCGTTCGTTCATGGATCTGCACATGAACGGCATGACGGTTCAGGGCGAGGCGGGTGCGCGTGATGAGTGCTCAATATGAGTCCGAATGGCCAATGCCCAGAAGCCGTGTGTAACCCAAAATGAGGATACTCCAGCGAATGGATTATATCCAGAGGAATGGTGTTGTTTTCTGCCGTCCGGAAGGGGCTGGATCGTCTGGTCAGGTGTTCCCGCCGAGCGTAGGCTGGCATCATCGGCGCCCGGAGCCGAAGGACCCGTGCCGAAGGCCCCGCGTCGATGACCCCAATCGATGAAGGAGGACCCATGAGTGCCGTACGTGAATTCATGACGACGAATGCACAGTGCATCGCCGAGGATAAGACTCTTCAGGAAGCCGCCATGCTGATGAGGGACCTGGACTGCGGTTCACTTCCCATCTGCGGCACCGACGGCAAGCTCACCGGCTTCATCACCGACCGCGACATCGTGGTCAAGTGCTTGGCCGAAGGCAAGGATGCCCGCGAAGTCCTTGCCCGCGAGCTCGCAACCGGCAAACCGTACTGGGTGGACGCCGACGCCAACGTGGACGAGGCCGTCACCATGATGGAGGACCGCCAGGTTCGCCGCCTGCCCGTCATCAGCGACCACAAGTTGGTAGGAATCATCAGCCAGGGCGATATTGCCCGCAACCACTACGCAGAACAGCGCCTCGGCGAAATGGTGGAGCACATCTCCGCCAAGGAACACATGGCCCATTGAGGAACAGCAACCACGCTGAGCCCAGCAATCACGCTGAGCCCAGCAACCAATCCAGCCGCCGCGAGGCCTTCCTTAGAGGAAGGCCTCGCGGCCCGTTCCTTCACGCAGTACGAGTTCGCCTTCTTCGATGGAGACGATCAGGCTCTTTGGTTTTCCCACGAGCTTCTTCGTTGCGCTGAGTTTCCTGCTGCTGACTTCCACTCCCACCGTGGCGCCCTTGGCCGGCAGCTCCACAGTGACTTCGTCGGCCATCCCCAGCAACATTTTGGTGGAGATGCCGCGCTCGGAGACGGCTTCCTTGCCGTTGACGGTCACGGTGACGTCGTCGGAGACGAAGCCGTCCTGAAGGATGATGAGCAGTTCCTGCATGGTCCAACTACAGCACTAACGGCGCCGCCGGGATAGGGCTTCCCGATACCTCCCTTCGGAAACTGTCGGCCACGTGAGGCAAACTGTCATGGTGACTTCAAATCTCCAACACCAGTCAGCTGACTCCGCCATCCACGCCCAGATCGCCGCCGAGCTCGGCGTCAAGGCCTGGCAAGTCAAGGCCGCGGTGGAACTGCTCGACGCCGGATCCACCGTCCCGTTCATCGCCCGCTACCGCAAGGAAGTTACCGGGACGCTCGATGACACCCAGCTCCGCGACCTCGAAGAACGGCTCAGATACCTGCGTGAGCTGGAGGAACGTCGTAAGTCCGTGCTCGAGGCGATTGCCGCCCAAGGCAAGCTGACTCCGGAACTGGAAGCCGCCGTCGTCGGCGCTGATACCAAGGCACGTCTGGAGGACATCTACCTCCCCTTCAAATCCAAGCGCCGCACCAAAGCCCAGATCGCCCGTGAAGCCGGGCTGGAACCGCTGGCCGACGTCCTGCTCGCCAACCCGCAACTGGACCCGGCTGCTGAAGCCGCCAAGTACCTGAACGCCGAGCACTCCATCGACGACGCCACCATGGCGCTCGCAGGCGCCCGCGCCATCCTGGTGGAGCGTGTCGGGCAGGACGCCGACCTCGCCGAGGACCTCCGCGAACGCCTTTGGAAGCAGGGACGCATGGTGTCCCGCGTCAAGAAGGGCATGGAGGCCGAGGGCCAGAAGTTCAAGGACTACTTCGAGTTCACGCAGGTGCCCTCCGGCATGCCGTCGCACCGCGTGCTCGCGCTGTTGCGTGGTGAAAAGGACGGTGTCCTGGAGCTGGATCTCGCCGAGGCGGACCCGGCCGACGACGACGCCCTGGCCGCCGCCCGCGGGAAGTACGAGAACGCTGTGGCCAAGTGCCTCGGGGTCGCCAACCAGGGACGGCCCGCCGATACCTGGCTGACGCAGACGGCCCAGCTTGCCTGGCGGGGACGCATCCTGGACCGCCTCACCACCGACCTTCGCGGGCGCATGTTCGCCGACGCCGAAGATGAAGCTGTGCGCGTTTTCGCCGCCAATCTGCGCGATGTCCTGCTGGCCGCTCCTGCGGGCAACCGCTCCACGCTCGGCCTGGACCCGGGGCTCAGGACAGGTGTGAAGGTGGCCGTCGTGGATGGCACTGGCAAGGTGGTCACCACGGACACCATCTACCCGCACGCCCCTGCGAAAAAGTGGGACGAGGCGTTGGCCACCCTCGGCCGGCTCGCCAAGCAGTACAACGTGGAACTCGTCGCCATCGGCAACGGAACGGCTTCCCGCGAGACGGACAAGCTGGCCACGGAACTCATCAAGTCCCTCGAAGCTGCCGGATCCAAGGGGATCCAGAAGCTGGTGGTGTCCGAAGCCGGAGCATCCGTCTACTCCGCTTCAGCACTGGCAGCTTCTGAACTTCCGGGCATGGATGTCTCGCTGCGAGGTGCCGTGTCCATCGCCCGCCGCCTGCAGGATCCGCTGGCGGAACTGGTCAAGATCGAACCGAAGTCCATCGGTGTGGGTCAGTACCAGCACGACGTCACGGCCGCGAAGCTGGACCGTTCACTGGATGCCGTGGTGGAAGACTGCGTGAACGCCGTGGGTGTGGACGTCAACACGGCCTCGCCCGCACTGCTAAGCCGGGTGGCCGGCGTAGGGCCATTGCTCAGCGAGAACATCGTGGCCTACCGGAATGAGAATGGGCCTTTCGCCAAGCGCAGCGACCTCAAGAAGGTCCCGCGCTTGGGTGCGAAGGCCTTTGAACAGTGCGCCGGCTTCCTTCGGATCACCGGGGGAGCGGAACCCTTGGATGCCTCCAGCGTGCACCCGGAAGCGTACTCCGTGGCCCGCAAGATCCTGGTTGCAGCCGGAGGTGGACCCGCTACGTCCCTGGATCCGCAGGCGTTCGTCGATGGCACTTTCGGCCTGCCCACGGTCAAGGACATCATGTCCGAACTGGAGAAACCTGGCCGCGATCCGCGTCCGGCTTTCAAGGCGGCGTCGTTCTCGGAGGGCATCGAGAAGATTTCCGACCTCAAGCCCGGCATGATCCTCGAGGGAACCGTCACCAACGTGGCCGCATTCGGGGCCTTCGTGGACGTCGGAGTCCACCAGGACGGCCTTGTCCATGTGTCGGCGCTGTCCAACAAGTTCGTTTCCGATCCGCGTGAAATCGTGAAGTCCGGTCAGGTGGTCCGGGTCAAGGTCCTTGAGGCAGACCCTGAGCGTAAGCGCATCTCCTTGACGTTGAGGCTCGACGACGAACCCGGCACCGCGGGCGGCCGCGGCTCCGGTGGACGTGCTTCGGGTGGACGGGATTCCGGAGACAGGAATTCGGGTGGTCAGCGTGCCGGTGGTCAGCCGGGTCAGCGCGCCGGTGGTCAGCCCGGTCAGCGTTCCGGCCAGCCTGGCCAAGGGGCCCCGCGGCAGGGCCAGGGCGATCGTCGTCAGGGCGGCGCGCGGCCAGGCAAGCCCCAGCAGGCTCCGGAGCCCGCGAACACCGCCATGGCTGAAGCTCTGCGCCGGGCCGGTCTCGGCAAGTAGCTCCTACAGGCCCGCCGTCCTGGCTTCCCACGCCACTGCCTCCGAGGGCTGCAGCGCCGTGGGAAGCCAGCGACCGATGCGCTGGAAAGCCTCGCGCCGGATGGGTTCGGGGGACAGGAAGATGTCGTGGAACGCGTTCGGCAGCCGGCTCACGGTGACAGTGTCCGCCAAGGACAGCGAGCGGTGGGCGACGGCGTCGACATTCAACGCGACGTCGGCTGTGAGGGCGTCGGCTGACCATTTCGGTTGCAAATAGCTCTTGTCCGAGAGCATGACGAGCACCGGTACGTCGATGCCAAGGCCGGCCGCAACGGTGGCCTGCCCGCGGAACACGGCGTCAAGGAATGCAGGCGTAACAGGGAAGCCCCGGTCCGGCCGCCAGTCAAGGTTGTACTCCCATTCGCCGTCGAGCGTAGCTGATACGGCACGGGTGTAGATGCCCGGATCCACCGGCGGTAGGGGTGCCAGCGGGTGGAGCTTTGCGTGGAGCCCCACCAGGGGTGCAATCGCGCGCCTGCCGAGTTCCGTGGCCTGAAATTCCAGCCAGGGGCTATTGAGGATCAGGGCCGACGCCATGCCAGGGTGGCGGGATGCCCACAGACTGAGCGTGAGCCCACCGGTGGAGTGGCCCAGCAGAATGAGTGGGCGGTCCTCGCCAGGAACACCGGAGCGGCCCATGGCTGACAGGGCGGCCGCGATGTCGGCGTCGTAGTCGGCCAGGTTGGTGACAAAACCCGGAACGAGTCCCGGCGCCAGGCTGCGGCCGTAGTTGTGCAGATCCAGGGCGTGGAAGCGTGCACCGGCCCGGTGCCAGAATTCGGCGACGTGGCGCTGGAAGAAGTAGTCGGACCAGCCGTGCACGTACAGGACATCTGCGTCGAGGCCAACGCCATCCGGGGCATCCAACCATTGCGGGCCGGAGCCGAGATACCGGACCAGGGTGGCGACAGCACCGCCGTCGAGGTTCAGCGTCTGCTGCTCAAAGCCTTCGCCAAGAATGTCCGGGCTCCACGGCTGCGTCATGCGTCCTTTTCCTTCTGCCACGGCCAGCGGCCCGTGATTTCCAATTCAAGGGAGAAGCTAAGGAACGTCCGGATCAGCACGATGATTGCCAGGACGCCGACGCTTTCGAACGTTGGAGTCACCGCGACCGTGCGGATGATGTCGGCGGCCACCAGGAGCTCAAGGCCCAGGAGGATGGACCTGCCCAGCAGTTGCCGGTACGAGCGGTACGGGGAGAACGGCGTGAGCCCGCGAGCCCGTTTCGGTTGGTAGCCACGCAGGGCCAGGGGGACGGATACCAGGGCGCCGATCACCATGACTGCCACCCCGACGGCGTCCATGTACCGGCCGACTTCTTCGATGACGTGCTGGAAATCCATGGCCCTCCTCCATAGCTGCGTGCCTCCACCGTCTCACACAACAAATAGCGACGGGGGGGGGGCCCGGGGGGGGGGGGGACAAACACCCCGCGCCCGCCCGGGGGGGGGGGGGGGGGGGGGGGGCCCCCGCCCCGCCGCGGGGGGGGGGCCCGCCCCCGGGGGGGCG
>NZ_JAJOHP010000041.1:0-46091 GCF_021109375.1 Arthrobacter sp. AK01 | reverse complement strand
CACCATAGGTGAGCGGGCGTTTTGCGTTCGTGGCGGTCAGGCAGCTTCGTCGAAGTCGTCGATCCCCGCAGCTTCCGCATTGCGGCGCCGTTGCACCCGGGACGGAACAACGAGCGCAGCGAGGAGCGCCAGCACGCCAACCCCGGCGGATACCCAGAAGCCGATGGTGAACGCATCGTCCGAAGGCGCGCCCTGCGGGGTGATGTTTGAGGAGATGAGCGCGGCAATGACGGCCGTACCAATGCTGCTGCCGACGGTGCGCAGCACAGTGTTGGCACTGATGGCCTCGCCGGTCTGGGTCGCAGGAACACTTTCGACAATCGCATTTGATGTCGCGGCCAGTGCCATCCCAATGCCGATGCCGGTGAGGATGCCCGAGACCACAATCTGCCACTCTTCACCGTGTCCCAATGCCGGAATGATGAACGCGACGGTGACGGCCACAGCGCCGAGGATCATCGGAATCTTGGGCCCCACCTTGCGGATGAGGGCGCCGGCAATGACGCCGGAGATCACCATAGCGACGACGGTCGGCAGCAGGTAGATGCCAGCTTCGCTGACGGTCTTGCCGAACCCGTAGCCAAGGACCGTTGGCAGTTGAAGGATCGTGGGAACCAGGACGAAGGTTCCAAACATTGCGAAGCCGAAGGCCAACGCCACGATGTGCGCGGTCCACACGCCACGGTTGCGGAACAGCCGCACGTCAATCAGCGGTTCTGCCACGCGCAATTCCACGAACACGAACACGATCAGCGCGATGCCGCCACCGAGGAGCAGGCTGATGGTTTTGCCGTCGCCCCAGCCCCAGGTCTGGCCCTCGCTGATGGCCAGCAGCACGGCTACAAGGCCGACGGAAAGAATGCCGGTGCCCAGGAGATCGAGCTTGCCGGGGGTTTTGACGGGAGATTCGGGCATTCCGAAGATAGCTCCGAGGAGGGCGATCAGTACGAGCCCGGCCGGTAACCAGAACAGCCAGTGCCAGGACAGTGCCTCAACAATCGGACCAGCAGCGACAATTCCAACACCGGCGCCGATGCCGAAGATCGCGGACAGCAGGCCGATGGTGACGCTGACGCGTTCCTTCGGAAGCTCGTCGCGGACGATGCCGATGGATAGTGGCATCACCGCACCCGCGGCGCCTTGAAGCACGCGGCCAATGATCAGGACCGTCAGGTTGGGTGCAATAGCGGCGAGAACCGCGCCGACCAGAAGCAGGGAGAGCACCACGATCAGGACCTTGCGCTTGCCCACCATGTCGCCGAGGCGCCCAAGGATCGGAGTCAGCACGGAAGCGGAGAGCAGGTAAGCCGTCAGCACCCAGCCTGCGTCGCTTGTTGCTACGCCAAGGTCCTTCCCGATGGTGCCCAGGGCGGGTGCGACCAAGGACTGCAGGACCGCGAATGAAAGGCCGCCGAGGGAGAGATAGGCGATGATCGCCGTGCCGCGTTTGCGGTGAGCCTCCGTACCCGGTGCCGGTGCGCTTGTCGGGCGCTCAATGGTGCTGGACATGGTTCTCCTCGGCATGTAAACGATTGATTACTTAGAGCGTAAATCAATTTAGTTACCTATGTCAACAATCGTTTACTTGCGGGTTTGCCGGGCTAGAGTGGGGGAGTGGGCAACGAAGTACAGGAACCAAAACATCTCGACGGCGGGGCAGCTTTGGCGGACGACGAATTGATTCGTTCGGGTCGGGACGCGGACGTCACCCGGCGGGCGCTGGTTCGAGCCGCCCGCAGGCGCTTCGCAACCGAGGGCTATCGCGCCACCACCGTTCGCCACATCGCAGCGGATGCGGGCGTCAACGTAGCCCTCATCAACCGGTATTTCGGCTCCAAAGAGGGCCTCTTCGAAGCGTGCATGAACCGCACTGTGGATGAGCTGGATCCCCAAACCCAGGCTCGCGCGGCCAGCGTTGACGAGGTGATCGCCCGGCTCCTGGCGCACGTCGTCGAGGCTCCCAACGCCGACGACCCCCTGCAACTCCTGCTCCTGCTCCGTTCATCCGGCGACGAGAACGCCGATGCGATCCGCCGCAGGACCTTGGAGCGCTTCACCGAACAACTCGCCGCAGCCGCAGGTTGGAGTGCGGATGACTCCGCTTCGCAGCCGCTTCTCCTTCGAGCCCAAATGGCTATCGCGCTGATGCTGGGATTGGTGATGCTGCGGACGGCCACGGAAGTGCAGCCCCTCGTCTCAGCTTCCGCCGATCAACTGACGGAGCCCCTTGAGCAAGTCCTCCGAGTCCTGCTCGACTCCCGAGGTGCGTAAGTAAAGAGGGCATCCGTCCTTCCGACGCTCTCTCACCTTTCGTCGCCTTTCCGGAAACGCTCGATCACTTCCGGCGTGCGAATGCGCCCGGATCTTGGTCGTTCAGATTGCGCTTGCCCCGACCCTATGGGGAAGTGAGAGAGGGTTTGGGAAATTGCCGCGGGAGGTGAGAGGGCGATGAAGCCGGGGTGGCAAACTATGCCTATGCGGAACCTCATTTGGGTGGCGTTCACGGAGCCCGTGCAGCCGGGGCTGGTTTTTCCGCGCAGCGACTGGCCGCTTCACATCACGCTGTTAAGGTTCGACGTCGGCACTGAGGTGAGTGCCGACGTCGCCGATGTTCTGACGGACTTGGCGGCAGCGCCAGTCAAGGGAGCCCTCGGAACGAGGCTAACCGTGGGTGAAGAGGCGGGGTTTGGGCACATGGGGTCCATCCCGGTGAGCTTGATCCACCACAACCCGTTGCTGCAGGGACTGCACGAAGAGATGGTGGATGCCGTGACCAGCATCGGCGGGAGGATCGCTACGCCGAACTACATCCTTGACCACTATCGGCCGCACATCTCGCACCATGACGGCAGGCGCCCCGAGTCAGGAGACGTCGTCGTGCTTGACCACATAGCCCTGGTGGACATGGCGCCGGAGGGCGACCACACCATCCGGCGCATCCTCAAGCTCTGGACCCGGGACGCCCAGAGCCACTGAGGAACCTACGCGATGACTCCGTCCACCAGCGCCTTGGCCTCTTCCTGCACCTGCTTCAAGTGGTCCGCGCCTTTGAACGACTCGGCGTAGATCTTGTACACGTCCTCGGTGCCTGAGGGGCGGGCTGCGAACCAGGCATTCTCGGTGACAACCTTCAGGCCGCCGATCGAAGCGCCATTGCCCGGAGCCTCAGTGAGCTTGGCCGTGATCTCTTCGCCGGCCAAGGAGGTAGCGGTGACGTCGGCGGCGGAGAGCTTGCCCAATTTGGACTTCTGCTCGCGGGTGGCGGCAGCGTCGATGCGGGCGTAAACGGGTGAGCCGAACTGGTCAGTGAGTCCCTTGTAGAGCTGCGACGGAGACTGACCCGTAACGGCCGTGATCTCGGACGCCAGCAGCGCCAGCAGGATGCCGTCCTTGTCCGTGGTCCACACGCTGCCGTCCAGCTTGTTGAAGGATGCGCCAGCCGATTCCTCGCCACCGAATGCGCCCTCGCCGGAGAGCAAGCCGGGCACGAACCACTTGAAGCCAACGGGAACCTCCACCAGCTTGCGGCCCAGACCGGCTGCGACGCGGTCGATGATCGAGGAAGATACCAGGGTCTTGCCAACCACGGACTCCGGGTTCCAGCCGCTGCGGTTCCGGTAAAGGTAGTCGATGGCGACGGCGAGGTAATGGTTCGGGTTCATCAGGCCGCCATCGGGTGTGACAATGCCATGCCGGTCGGCGTCGGCGTCGTTTCCCGTGGCGACGTCATAAGCAGTGGTGCCGTCGGCGCCCGCAGCCATCCGCTTGATCAGCGACGCCATGGCCGACGGCGACGAGCAATCCATGCGGATCTTCTCATCCCAGTCGAGCGTCATGAAGGCCCACTGCGGATCAACGGTGGGGTTCACAACCGTGAGGTTGAGCTGGTGGCGCTCGCCGATCTCGCCCCAGTAGTCAACGGAGGCGCCACCCATGGGGTCGGCGCCGATGCGGACGCCGGCGTTGCGGATCGCGTCCAGGTTGAGAACGGAGGGGAGGTCGTCGACGTAGCTGCTGAGGAAGTCGAACTTGCCCGTTGTGTCGGCGGCGAGAGCATCGTTCAAGGGGATGCGCTTGACGCCACGGAGGCCGTTTTCGAGGAGCTGGTTGGCGCGGTCGGCGATCCAACCGGTGGCATCCGTATCGGCGGGTCCGCCGTGCGGAGGGTTGTACTTGAAGCCACCGTCGCCTGGCGGGTTGTGGCTGGGGGTGACCACAATGCCGTCGGCCTGGGGAGTGCCGGGCGCGGCTTCGCGATTGTACTTGAGGATCGCGTGGCTCAATGCCGGTGTCGGGGTGTAGCCGTGGCGTGCGTCCACCAGGACAGTCACGCCGTTGGCAGCCAGCACCTCCAAAGCGGAGTTCTGCGCCGGCTCGCTGAGGGCGTGGGTATCGCGGCCAATAAACAGCGGCCCGGTGATGCCCTGGCGTCCGCGGTATTCAACGATTGCCTGCGTGATCGCAAGGATGTGCGGCTCGTTGAACGACGCTTTCAAGCTGGAGCCGCGGTGTCCCGACGTTCCAAACGCCACGCGCTGCGCGGGATCGCCCAAATCCGGAGCTACGTCGAAATACGCGTCCAGCAGGGCTGTGATGTCAACAAGGTCCTGGGGAAGGGCAACTGTGCCCGCTCGGCTAGCCATGGGGTCCAGCATGCCAGACCACACGGCCCGCTGACAGGAAATGTCCGGGATCTGGCCCCTGTGACGCTGGAAGGCGGCAGGGGCACGCCATGAACAGGCAGGTTTCACGTCACGTTCAGGAACAGGTGCTAGTGAAAGAGAACGCTCCGCCCCGGTTGTCGAAAACCGGGTCGGAGCGAAATTCAATAGCAAGGGTGCCAAAGGCTAGACGGCGGTGTACCCGCCATCGACCAGCACATACGAGCCGGTCATGAAGCTGGCTTTGTCGGAGAGGAGGAACGTAGTGACGTTGGCGATCTCCTCCGCCTTGCCCAGCCGGCCCAGCGAGTGCTTGGCCTCAAGCCCGTTAATCACTTCTTTCGGTGCAGCTGACAGCAGGGGAGTATCGATGTAGCCGGGTCCAATCGCGTTGACGCGGAGACCCTGCGCGCCGTATTCGGCCGCTGCGTTCTTGGTCAGGCCCACCACGCCGTGCTTGGCAGCTGTATAGGCGGCGTTGCCGGGGGCGGCGACAGCTCCATGGATTGAGGCCATGTTCACAATGGCACCTTCGGAAGCGCCGGCGGCAAGGATGGCCGGGATCTGATAGCGCATTCCATAGAGGACGCCGCTCAAGTTGATGGCGATGACCCGGTCCCAGTCCTCGATGTCGACGTCGCCCACAGGTGCGCTGGCCCCGCCGATGCCCGCGTTGTTCACGGCGTAGTTGAGGGCGCCATAGGTCTCCACGGCGAAGTCGACGGCCTTCTTGCTGTCCTCGGCCACAGCCGTGTTGCCTTGGAACGGAACTGCAGTGCCGCCGTCGGCCGTGATTTCGTTGGCCACGCGGGTGGCGGCGTCGAAGTTGACGTCCGCAACCACGACGTTGACGCCGTTTTTTGCGAGGTCCTTGCTGATCGCTTCCCCGAGTCCTGAGCCGCCGCCGGTGACGAGCGCGGTCTTGCCTTCGAAGTTACCCATGATTCCTCCTTCGCGGGACGGATCCCGCAGATTTCTGTGGTGAGCGCTGTTTAAGTCGCTGTTGACGTAAACCGAGTCAGACTCGGAAAAATTCCATGCTTATGCATGAATCTTTCCGGATGGGCCCTTGTGCCCATGTCTTCAGCCCTGCGCTACCTTCTGTGGCACCGCGGACGGCGGTAGTGTTGGGATCAAAGACCAAATTCAGGGGGATTTTCCATGTCAGATCAGCCAGCCAAGGGCAACGAAGACAAGCCGGCGGGTTACGAACCGCCGCAGTACGTCCCGCCCGCACAGTTCAGCGCACCCGAACCGGCCGCGCAGAGTGCCCCTGAGCCCGGGGCGCCCGAGCCCGGCGCCCCCGTGCCGCCGCCATTCGAGCAGGGTGCCAACCCAACGCAGCCGCTCCCGTCCTACGAGCAGAGCGCGCACGGGCAGGACGCTTACACGCAGAATGCCCAAGGCCAGAGCGACTTCTACACCCAGCCTCAGCCGCCCGGCAGCCAGAGTGCGTACACCCCGGGCGACTACAGCCAGCAGCCGCCGTCGCCGTACGGACAGCCGCCCAGCCCGTACCAACAGCAGCAGGCATTCGGTCAGCAGCCCTATGGCCAGCAGCCGTACAGCCAGCCCAGCCCCTACGGACAGCCCGCGTACTACGCCATGCAGGCCGAGCCCAAGGGCCTGAGCATCGCCAGCATGTGCTGCGGTATCGCCATCTTTGTTGGCTTCGGGTTCTTCATCCTTCCGCAGATCGCCGCCGTGATTCTGGGCCACCTCGCCCTCAAGCGTGAACCTGCGGGCAAGGGCATGGCAACCGCCGGACTCGTGATGGGATACATCGGCGTGGCGCTGACGGTGATCTTCGGCATTATCTTCTTCGCGGCCATTGGGGCCTCGTCCACGAGGTTGAACTACTAAGCAAACACGCACGACGGGGGGGGGCGGGGGGCGGCGGGGGGGGCCCCCCCCCCCCCCCGGGGCGGCGGGGGTGGGGGGGGGGGGGCCCACCCCCCCCCCCCCCGGGGGCCCCCGTCGTTGTTAAGGCCCATCGGCGCGACCCAAACCCGCGGCCGACACAGAAACGGACCAGCGCCACCTGAATATAGGCAACGCTGGTCCGTTTGCGTGGCGTCAGGCGCTGTCCGCCGCGTCAGCCGAGCTAGCGAACGCCACCCATCAACTTCTTGATCGCCGGCGAAGCAGCTGCAAGGCCAACGGCAAGGACCATTGCCACGCCGCCGATGCCCAGGAAGTACGGGAGCTCGTCGTCGGGGTTGTACAGGCCAGCCAGGATGCCCGCCAAGGTCGTACCGAGCGAGACCGACAGGAAGAACAGTGCCACCATCTGCGTGTGGAACGCCTGCGGGGCGAGCTTGGTGCTCACGGACAGGCCGATGGGGGACAAGAACAGCTCCGCCAGGGTGAACATGAACAGGATGCCCACCAGTGCCAGCAGCGGGGTCTTGCCGTCGCCGGCCAGCGGGATGAACGCCAGGAATGCCAGGCCCATGATGAAGAGGCCGGCCGAGAACTTCAGCGGCGAACTGGGCTGCTTGGAGCCGAGCTTGGTCCAGAGGGCAGCCATGACGCCGGCGAAAATGATGATGAACACCGGGTTGATGGACTGGACCCAGGCGGCCGGCATTTCCCAGCCGAACAGGTTACGGTCCAGTTTCTCCTGCGAGTAGACAGCGATGAACGTGAACTGCTGCTGGAACAGCGCCCAGAAAGCAGCCGATGCGATGTACAGCGGGATGAACGCGACCACGCGCTTACGCTCCACACTGGTGACCAGGGGGCTGCGGAAGATCAGGAACAGGTAGATCACCGAGGCCGCGATGGCGGCGTACGCCATGCTGCGGGCCAGGTTGTTTGCGTTGACGAAGCCCGTGCCGAGCAGGACGCCGATGACAATCAGGATGCCCAGGAAGATCAGGCCGTAACGGGTGCGGTCCTTCGCGGGGAGCGGGTTCGGCACGCGGTGTGCTTCCTCGGGGAGCCGTTTGCGGCCCAGCGAGTAGATGACCAGGCCGATCGCCATGCCCACGGCCGCGGCGCCGAAGCCGATGTGGAAGCCGTAGCTCGTCTGCAGGAAACCGGTGACCAGTGGACCGATGAGCCCACCGATGTTGATGCCCATGTAGAAGATGGAGAAGCCGGCGTCGCGGCGCTCGTCCTTCTCGCCGTACAAGGTTCCCACCAGGGCGGTGGCGTTGGCTTTCAGGCCACCGGAACCGATGCCCACCAGTACCAGGCCGGCGATCAAGCCCGGAATTCCGGGAAGAAGCGCCAGCGCTATGTGGCCGGCCATTATCATGATGGCCGAGCCGAACAGGACCTTTTCGGAGCCGAAGAGACGGTCGGCGAGCCAGGCGCCGAGGATCGTCGACAGGTAAACGCCACCACCGTATGCACCCACCAAACCAGCGGCGAGGCCCTGGTCAATGGAAAGACCGCCCTGCTCAGCGGTGAAGTACATGTAGTAGAGCAGAATTCCCTGCATGCCGTAGAAGGAGAATCGCTCCCACATTTCCACGGAGAAGAGGCTGGCCAACGTCTTTGGATGGCCGAAGAATGACGTATCGCCCGCTGGCTTTGCGGACTCAGCCGTGGTTTGAGGTGTGCTCATTTTCTCAATGCTGGCACTGACTGCGGGCATTGTCACATCGATATATGCCCGGGGCAACCACTTTCCATATGTTAGACGCCCCTGTTACCTGGCCTCGAGGGCGGCTGCGAGCTGGAGAAGCAACAGCTCAGATCCCATGCGGCCAATGAGCTGAATTCCCATCGGCAGGCCAGCGGCAGTTGCGTGCACAGGAACGCTGATCGCCGGAAGCCCGCACACGTTCACCATGGATGACCACGGCGCGTATTCGCACTGCCGCTTGTAGTCCTCGTCAGCGTCGCCGGCCCACTCACTCGGCCACGGCTCGCCGCTGTGTCCGCCGCCCGTGAACCAGCCGATGGGACGAGGTGTCTGCGCGAGCGTTGGCATGAGGATGACATCCCATTCCGCGTATTGCGCGATGGTGTCGTGCTCGAATTGCCGCAGGAATCCGAGTGCCTCATTCACCTTGAAAGCGCTCCGCTGTTGCGCCCGACGGCGGAATGTCCGGGTCAGCGGGGTCAGCAGTGCTTCGCGCTGGGGTGCTATCCGGGCACTCCCGACGCCGGCAGTCCAGGCTGCTGTGAACGCTTCGGGATAGCGGTTGTCGTACCGGATTTCGGCTTCGGCAACGCTGTGGCCGGCGTTTCCCAGGAGCTTGGTCCCCAGCGTGAGGGCGTCCATGGCTTCTTGCTCGATCCCAAACGGATAGGCACCTGCCCACGGGCTGTCCAGGCTCACGCCGATCCTGAGGGGCTCCGGCGCCCGGCCAACATTGGCGAGATATCCGCCGTCGGGCGCTTCATCCCGGGGGACCAGCGCGTCCATCAGCAGCGCAGCGTCCGCGGCTGTTCGCGCCAGCGGTCCGGCGACCACCAACTTGGCAGTGTCCCCGGCGCTTGCACCTGACGGCACCACGCCCCGGCCCGGCTTCAACCCGACCAGTCCGCAGGCGCCGGCGGGAATCCGAATGGACCCGCCTCCGTCTGTTCCGGGCGCGAATGGAACCAGGCCAGCTGCCACGGCTGCCGCTGTGCCGCCTGACGAACCGCCGGAGCTTCGCCCCAAGGAATGGGGATTGCGCGACGGCGGTGCGATGCGGTTCTCGCTGTACGCGGTCAGCCCAAACTCCGGAACCTGGGTTTTGCCCAGCGAGATGACGCCTTGACCCTTCAGGGTTGCTGCGAGGGCGCCGTCCTCGGGCGCGGGTTTATGCTCCAGGGCAGCGCTGCCGTGGGTTGTCGGTACCCCGGCGACGTCGGTGAGGTCCTTGAATGCGGTGGGCATGCCGTGAAGCAGGGGCAGCTCATCGCGGCGGCCCTCGCGGACCACGATGGCGTGCCGTCGATCCGCCGCGGCGGCGTCCCTGAGAGCCTGTTCTGCTGTGACTGTGACAAAGGCACCCAGTTGCTTGTTCCGGGATTCGATTGCCGAGAGGAAGTGGGTGGTGGCCTCCCGGGCGGACAGGTCGCCCGAAGCCAGGGCATCGCGGAGTTCAACAGCGGTCAGTCGTGAAAGGGCCTGCAGCGAAGGATCAACCAAGGAAACGCGACTCCAACCGTTCCTCCACAGCAACGGCATCCACACTTTCGCCGGCACCGGCGGTGACCCGGAAGGCTGCCTTGTTCTTCACTTCGGACACCACCTCCACAAGTTCCGTTCCCTGGTAAACCAGCCCCACGCCGTCGTCCGTGCAGTGCGTTTCGCCGAGCGTGCCGTTGGCCACCAATTTGTGGATGGCAGGAGCGCGGCGGGGTTCGGAGTCATAGTGGACACCGCTGGCGTAGGGAAGGAAGCCGAGGGCGTTGGTGACGGGCCTGAGCTCCGGGCCGAACGAATCGGTGACGCCGCCCTGGTACCAACAGATGGATCCTGCTGAGACGCCAGCCAGCACCACGCCGCCTTCCCACGCTTTCCGGAGGATCCGGTCCAGTCCGTGGGCACGCCATACGGCCAGCAGGTTCACCACCGAGCCGCCGTTGACCCACACCACGTCCTGTTCCAGGAGATGGGCTTCCGGGTCCTCGATATTGGGCATGGGGAAGAGGGTGAGGTGGCTGAAATCGAACCCCGCAATACGTGCGGCCTGATCCATTTCCGCGGCCCACCAACGCTGATCCCCGGATGCCGTCCCGATGTGTGTCACGCGTGGCGGGCGGCCGCTCACCCCGGAGAGCTCCACGGCATAGTGCATCAAGTGGTTGAACTCTATCCGGGTGCGTTCGCCTGGTTTGTAGCCACCGGATGTCGCCAGAATGGTGGGTTGCCCAGCAGCCATGGAGTACTCCTAACGGGCCAATGTTCGGGGAGGGCTTGGGTCCCAGTCTTAGCGTCCGGACCTCGTGACGCAAGCGAACGTTCTGGCCGCACGCCGCTGCGACTAGGCTGGATGCTGGACTAATCGATGGGAAGGGACCGCAATGAGCGACTTCGATACCGTGCCTGTGGGCGATATTCCGGCTGACGCCAGCATTCTGGACGTCCGCGAAGACTACGAGTGGGTGGCAGGGCACGCTGAAGGTGCACGCCACATCCCCCTGGACCAGCTGCCGGCACGGCTGGACGAGCTCGATCCCGACGACGACCTCTTCGTCATCTGCCGCACCGGTGGCCGTTCCTTCCGCGCTGTCCAGTGGCTGGTGGGCCAGGGGTATTCGGCGGTGAACGTGGCCGGGGGCATGGATATGTGGTTCGAGGCAGGCAAGCCGATGGTGTCCGACAACGGTCTCAAGCCGGTAGTCCTCTAAACCGCGCATATAACCAGCAAGGAATATTCGATGTCAGCGCTCACCTACACGTTCCTTGGCCCCGAGGGCACCTTCACCGAGGCCGCCCTCATGCAGGTACCAGGTGCTGCTGACGCCATGAGAATTCCCTGCACCAACGTGAATACGGCACTGGAACGTGTCCGTGAAGGCCAAGCTGATGCTGCCATGGTTCCCATCGAGAACTCGGTGGAGGGCGGGGTTACGGCCACGCTGGATGCGATCGCCACGGGCCAGGAGCTCCGGATCATCCGTGAGGCCCTTGTTCCCATCACCTTCGTGCTCGTGGCGAGGCCCGGCGTCGAACTTTCCGACATCAAAAGGATCTCGACGCACGGCCACGCGTGGGCGCAATGCCGGCTCTGGGTGGACGAGCACCTTCCGAACGCTGACTACGTTCCCGGGACCTCGACGGCCGCTTCCGCCATGGGGCTGCTGGAGGAGGATGCTCCTTACGAAGCGGCCATTTGTGCGCCGCTGATCGCTTCCGAGCAACCCGGCCTCAACATCCTGGCCCAGAACATTGGCGACAACCCGGATGCGGTCACACGGTTCATCTTGGTGAGCCGGCCCGGACCCTTGCCGGAGCGCACAGGTGCTGACAAGACCACCGTGGTTGTGCCGCTGCCGGAGGATCACCCGGGCGCCCTCATGGAGATCCTGGACCAGTTCGCCTCCCGCGGAGTGAACCTGAGCCGCATCGAATCACGCCCCACTGGTCAGTACCTGGGCCACTATTTCTTCAGCATCGACGCCGATGGACACGCCACCGATTCACGGGTGGCCGATGCCCTTGCCGGCCTCCACCGGATCAGCCCGGCAACCCGGTTCCTGGGCTCCTACGCACGGGCTGACAAGCAGCCGGCCGTGGTCGCTCCGCATACGTCAGACGCGGCGTTTGCCTCGGCGCACGCGTGGGTTGATTCGATTCTGAAGGGCTCCTAGCCGCAGTCCACAGGGCATGCCATTCCCCTTTCGCACTGATGCTTCTGTGCGTATGCTTGCCTGATCCATAAACGATGGATGAATAGCAAACGAAAGGGATGGGTCATGACTGTCCACAGCGATGACAAAGACGGCCAGGGCATGATCGTCAATCCCAAGCCGTCAATCGATAACAAAGATGACTGGGACGGCGACGATGCTGATCGGGCGGATCGTCTGCGTTTTGAAGAAGAGCAAGCCATGATCAAGGAGCAGTCCGAGGCCAGGGCTGCCGCCAAGGCCGCGGCTGAAGAGGCCGAAAGAAACACAGCCCAACCCGAAAAGGGCGCTGTCTAAACGGTTTTGGCTTTCGGCACGCGCACCAGCAAGGATCCTGGTGCCACTTGGACGGTGACTGTTGTCGCTTCGCCCGAGGGGTCGCCGTCGAGCTGTGTCGCCATCGGTTCCTGACTGCGGATGGTGACTTTCCCGGAACGGTAGAAGCTCATCATCGGCAGGTTCGCGTTGTGCTTGAACAGGACCTTTGTGTACATGGCCAGCCAGCCGAAGGCGCTGCGCGGGCTCATCACCACGATGTCCAGCATGCCGTCGTCGATCATGGCCTGCGGGATGAAGTCGATACCGCCGGGGATCAATCCACAGTTGGCAAACAGTACGCTGCGGATTTTGCGCGCCTGTTCGGGCTGGTCATCCATGGTGATGGTGACCCGTTTTCGGCGGCCAGGCAGGTGGCGGACGCCGGCCTCGGTATAGGCGAGCCAGCCGACGCTCTTTTTGAGGTTGTCCTTGGTGTCGCCAACAACCTCGGCATCCAAGCCCATGCCGGCGATCACCAGGAAGGTATGTTCTGCGGACTCGCCGGTAATTTCGTTGTCGATCCCCATGGTGGCGGTATCGATGAAGCGCTGATGGCCGAACAGGGCGGTCTGGATGCAGCCAGCGAGGTCTGTGACGTCCAGGTCCACGTTTCGTGCCAGCAGGTTTCCGGTGCCCAAAGGGATGAGGCCCATGGCCACGTTCTTGTGCGCCAGTGACTCAGCCACCACGCGCACGGTCCCGTCGCCACCGCACGCCAGAACGACGTCGGCTCCGTAGGCCAGCGCCTGGCGCGACTGCCCGTAACCGGGGTCCTCGGGGGTGGTTTCAAAGAATTTGGGGGCGTCCCATCCGGCGAGGTCACAGGCATCGGTAATGGCCTGACGGGCTACGGCGGCGTTGTTTTTCACGGGGTTAAGGATGACTGCAACGCGTTGGTCCCCGGGGCCGGGCTTGTGGGCGTCCTCCCGAACCGCGCTCCTGGTATGCCGGGCTTTCAATCGGCGCACACCCCACCAACTGGAGACGGCAAACGCCACGCCCCCAGCGAGAATCACGTACAGGATCCAGTCGCTCATGGTGCTCCAACACTATCCTCCTGGGCACTCCTCTCTTTGCCTCGCCCCCGGGACGGCCGGCCTTTGCCCACTACGGACCGGTAATCCGTGGCGGATTCGATACTCTTGTCTGGTGATCGACGTAAAAGACCTCAGCGAAAATCCGGACAAGTTCCGTGCCAGCCAGCGCGCCCGTGGCGCCGACGAGTCCGTTGTGGACGCGATCATCTCCGCTGACTCCGATCGCCGTGCCGCGCTGATCCGCCATGAAACCCTCCGCGCAGAGCAGAACGCTTTCGGCAAGAAGGTGGCGCAGGCCAAGGGCGAGGAGAAGCAGGCTCTTTTGGCCGAGGTCAAGGAACTGGCCAACTCGGTCAAGGCCGCAGCCGCTGAAGCCTCTGTCGCTCAAGCGAAGCAGGAGGAACTGCTCCGCGTCATCCCCAACCTCGTCGTGGACGGTGTCCCGGAGGGCGGCGAGGACGACTTCGTGGTGGTCAAGACCGTGGGTACCCCCCGCGAATTCAACGATTTTGAGCCGAAAGACCACCTGGAAATCGGTGAACTGATCGGCGCCATCGACATGGAGCGCGGTGCCAAGGTTTCCGGCTCGCGCTTCTACTTCCTTCGCGGCGTTGGTGCCCGCTTGGAGATGGCACTGCTGCAGATGGCCATGGAGCAGGCCATCGATGCCGGTTTCGTCCCGATGATTACCCCCACTTTGGTGCGTCCCGAGACCATGCAGGGCACCGGTTTCGACGTAAAGCACGACGCCGAGATCTACCGCCTCGCGGAAGACGACCTTTACCTTGTGGGAACCTCGGAGGTGGCCCTCGCCGGCTACCACGCAGATGAGATCCTGGATCTCTCCGCAGGCCCCATCCGATACGCCGGCCAGAGCTCCTGCTACCGCCGCGAGGCCGGTTCGCACGGCAAGGACACCCGCGGCATCATCCGCGTGCACCAGTTCAACAAGGTGGAGATGTTCATCTACACCACTGTTGAAGAGGCCGCTGCAGAACACGAGCGACTGCTGGCTTGGGAAGAGGAAATGCTGGCCAAGTGCGAGCTGCCCTACCGCGTGATCGACACCGCAGCAGGAGACCTTGGCATGTCCGCGGCCCGCAAGTTCGACTGCGAAGCCTGGGTCCCCACGCAGAACGCCTACCGCGAGCTCACCTCGACGTCCAACTGCACCACGTTCCAGGCGCGCCGCCTCAACATCCGCGAGCGTGCGGTCAATGACGAAGGTGTTGCCAAGGGAACCCGCGCTGTTGCAACACTGAATGGCACCCTGGCCACCACACGCTGGATCGTTGCCATCCTTGAACACCACCAGAACCCGGACGGCTCCGTCAACGTTCCCAAGGCGCTGCAGAAGTACCTTGGCGGACTTGAGGTTTTGCCGGTTCTCTAACGGGGCTTGCGGGCAAGCGCGATCAGTTCGCCTTGCCCGCTGCCCACGTCCTCGCCGGCCCAGCCACCGAGAATGTGCTCCACCTCGAAGCCCGCGAGGCCCAGGTCTTGGCGCAGCTGGTCCTCGCTGCGGAACGCCAGGACCGACGACTCTGTTTCATCGATGCTTCCGTCAAGGAGCCGGTGCTCGGTTAGCGCAACAAGCCCGCCGGGCAGCAGGACACTCTCCATCCACGTTTCCAAGGCGGAGCCATCGGGGAGCGTGTGCGTGCGTCGCGTCGTCGGCGGATTCCAGCCTTCCCATGCCTTGGCCGCCGGGTCGCGGGTATCGAACGCCAAACGCCCGCCGGGTGCCAGCGCGCGGTAAACGTCGGCCAGCGTTCGCGACCAGTCGCCGTCGTCGTTGATCGCCTGGGCCACGTGCGCCGTCATGATCGCGACGTCAAAGGTCCCTTCAGGGATTTGCGTTGACGTACCTTCGATCCACGTCACGTGGTCGGCGCCGCGCTTCCCACGAGCGGCCGCAAGGGAGTGGGGGTTTGGGTCGATGCCAACAACGGCATGACCATCCGCAGCAACCGCAAGGGTCATCCTGCCCGTGCCGCAGCCCAGATCCAACACCCGGCTGTTCGACCGCTCATTCACGAACGCCAGGAAGAAGTCGTCATCCGCGGCCCACATGTTCTCTGCGTCGTAGAGGGCTGACAGCCGGGCGCCGGTCATTCGGGAAGACATCCGACTACCCTACAGTTCCGGGGTTGCCTTTCGGCGGGCATTTGCGCACAAAAAAAGAAGGGAATGATCCCTTCCATATTCAATTTATAACGCACATGGGGGCTTGCGGCAAGGCCCCCCTGATGCCGAACAATTGATCCACGAACCCCACAACAAACGGAAAAGGGAGTCGTGGAATGCCCGAAATCAGCCCCTTGAAATCCAGTGCATTTGCCCTGCCGGAGCAGCGTGCACGTAAGGCCGATCCGCAGCTGATAGGCAGCGACGAGCGGCAATTCGAAGCCATCGCCAAGAACCTGTCGGAATCCATTGCGGACTTGTCGGGCCGCCTCGACCTCACGCGAAAGCAGCCAGGGGGTCGTGGCCAAGCTGCCTTGGACCGTGACCAGGAGATTCATCGGATCACCGCGAGGCTTAGGGCCCTGCGGCGCTTCGGTCTGGACCTTTGCTTGGGCCGGATGGTGAGCGCGGACAGTCCGGATCCTGTGTACGTTGGCCGGCTGGGACTCAATGACAGCCAAGGGCACAGGCTCCTGATCGACTGGCGCTCGCCTGCTGCCGAGCCGTTCTTTGGTGCAACCCACGCCAATCCGATGGGCTTGGTGAGCCGGCGCCGGTACCGCTGGACACAGGGCCGGATCAGTGACTATTGGGACGAAGTGTTCACCGCTGACGGGCTGCAGGGAAATGCGGCCCTTGATGACCAGTCTGCCTTCATCGCCAGCCTGGGAAGCACCCGCTCACCACGGATGCGCGACGTTTTGGGCACCATCCAGGCGGACCAGGACCAGATCATTCGCGCGGGCTCGCGCGGGGCTTTAGTGCTCGACGGCGGTCCAGGTACCGGAAAGACTGTGGTTGCGTTGCACCGGACGGCTTATCTGCTCTATTCGGATCCCCGACTCAGCCACCGCGGCAGCCATCGAAAGAGTGATGTTCTGTTTGTTGGCCCCCACCAGCCCTACCTCGCCTACGTTGCCGATGTTCTTCCCAGCCTGGGTGAGGAGGGTGTGCAGACCTGCACGTTACGGGATCTGGTCCCCGAAGGTGCCACGGCCGCCGTCGAAAGCGATCCGGAGGTGGTTCGCCTCAAGTCGTCCGTGGACATGGTCACGGCGGTGGAGCGCGCCGTGAAGTTCTACGAGGAGCCGCCGGCCAAGGGTATGGAGGTCGAGACCCCCTACGCCGACGTCTGGCTCAGCGCCGAGGACTGGGCCGAGGCTTTTGATGCCGCAGAACCAGGGACCCCGCACAATGAAGCGCGTGATGATGTGTGGGAGGCGCTGCTGGAAATCCTCATGGATAAGCTGGCCGGGCACGATCTTCCGGAGAGTTTGCTCCGCAGGGCGTTCACCCATAACGCTGGGCTGCACACGAATTTCAACCGTGCGTGGCCGCTGCTCGACTACAAAGGGTTGGTGGCCGAGCTGTGGCGGGTGCCGGCGTACCTGCGCCTGTGCGCACCATGGCTGCAGCCTGATGAAAGAACCACGCTGCAGCGTGAATTCCCCGACGCGTGGACGGTCGAGGACCTGCCACTCCTGGACGCAGCCCGGCAACGGCTCGGTGACCCTGAAGCCGCGCGGCGAAGGCGAAGCCAGGAGGCAACACTCGCCGCTGAACGGGAGCTCATGGATCGGGTGGTGGATGACCTGATTGCAGCGGACGACTCCGAGAACATGGAGATGTACATGCTGCGCGGCGATGACATGCGGGACAAACTGGTGGACCTGGACGCCTTGCCCACCCCGGATCCGGATGTCCTCGCAGGACCGTTCGCGCACATTGTGGTGGATGAGGCACAGGAACTGACGGACGCGGAGTGGCGCATGTTGCTGCTTCGCTGCCCGTCACGAAGCTTCACGGTGGTGGGGGACCGTGCCCAGGCCAGGCACGGCTTCACTGAGTCGTGGGAAGAACGCCTGGAACGCGTGGGCCTGGGCAACGTGACGTTGGCCAGCCTGAGCATCAACTACCGCACGCCTGAGGAGGTCATGGCGGAAGCGGAGCCGGTCATCAGGGCAGCCCTCCCGGACGCCAACGTTCCCACCTCGGTCCGCAGCAGTGGCCTCCCCGTGGTCCATGGAAAAACGCAGGAGCTCAGCTCCTTCCTGGAAACCTGGCTCGCCGAAAACCCGGAGGGCACGGCTTGTGTCATCAGCCGGCGGGACGACGTAGCACCCAAAGCGACATTGAACCGCGTCAGCTGGCTCACCCCTGAATTATGCAAGGGCCTGGAGTTCGACCTCGTGGTCCTGCTGGACCCGGAGGAATTCGGGGATGGCCACGAAGGCGCCGGCGTAGAGGGCGCCGTGGACCGGTATGTCGCCATGACCCGGGCCACCCAGCAGCTTGTGATTCTCCGGAGCGGCGGGCAAGCATCCAAATGACCACTGTTCATCGTCCGTTAATCCCCCGCTGTGGCGCCGGTCCTAGTTCAGTGTCGGAGGTGTCTGCTCTACTGTAAGCATGACTATTTTGACTGATACTCCAGTTGCTGGCATCGATGACCAGCCAAATAACAACAACAACCTCATGGTCGCCTTGGACGTTGACGGCACGCTCGTTGACCACGATGGCCACATGTCACCGGGCGTTCGCTCCGCTGCCCAGGCTGTGGTTGCCAGCGGACACGACGTCATGATCGCTACCGGCCGTTCGCTCAATGCGACGCTCCCGATCATCGAGCAGATCGGCCTTGAACGAGGCTACGCCGTTTGCTGCAATGGCGGCGTGACACTTCGACTGGATCCTTCGCTGGACAAGGGTTACGAGATCATCCACAAGGCCACCTTCGATCCCGCGCCAGCTCTGAGGGCCCTGCGCGAGCGGCTGCCCAATGCCAAGTACGCGTTGGAGGACGAGGACGGAAACTTCCTCTCCACCGAGCGCTTCCAGGACGCCAGCTTTGGCGTGGAGTCCATCGGCGTCGATTTCCAGACCATGCTGGATGCTACGGCGGTACGCGTGGTGGTCTTCAGCAGCGAGAACACCTCTGACGAATTCAACGAGGCCATTAAGCACATCGGGCTTTCCGGCGTGACCTACTCGGTGGGCTGGACGGCATGGCTGGACATTGCCGCTGAGGGAGTCACCAAGGCCAGCGCCCTGGAGGCACTGCGGCGGAAACTGGGTACTGACCAAGCCAACACAGTAGCCGTGGGTGATGGGCGCAACGACATTGAGATGCTCACCTGGGCGGGTCGCGGTGTCGCCATGGGTCAGGCTCCGGACGAGGTACTCGCCGTTGCGGATGAGGTCACTGCGTCAGTGCTCGACGACGGCGCGGCGCAGGTGTTGCGCAGCCTGCTGTAACTGTCGCGGGCCCCGGCGGGATTTGTCGCGGAGCTACCTAGACTGGGGCTGTGTTCTACGAAGAGTGTCCCGCGCCGCCGGGTTTGCAGCCGTTCGTCACCTCCCTTTGGTTTGTCCGCGCCCAGCCTCAGGCCCGGTACGAGAAAATCCTCCCCGGGCCGGAATCGCACCTGATTCTCAACCTCTCGGAGCCGTACCGTCTGATCAGGCCGTCCGGAAACGCCAGCGAACCCACGGCAACGGAAGTTGCCACAGGTTTCTATGCCGGCCTGCAGCGCAGCTACGTCATCAGCGAGAACCCGGATCAGCTCTTCAACGTTGGTGCCCGCCTGACTCCCTACGGCCTTGCGGCGTTCACCAGCCAACCGCCGTCGGGGTTTCAGAACCGCGTGGTGGATGCCGAGATCATCTTCCCGGGCTTTACGGAACTGCGCTCGCATCTTGGGGGAGCCGAGCCCGGGCAAGCATTCGCGGCCCTGGCAGGGTTCTTGCAACAACAGATCAGGCCCGGCTACCGAGCGGACCCGAGAACCGTGCAGGCTGTCGAAACCCTCGCCAGGGAAGACGTGGAGATCAGCGTCCTTGCGGCAAGGTTGGGGGTCAGCTCCTCCACCTTGGAGCGGGTCATGATGCGGGACTGCGGGACCACCGCCAAGGCCTACTCGGACGTGTGCAGATTCAACCGGATCGTCAACCAGGCGGCAGCGCTGCCCCAAGGCTCGGTGCCGGGCCGTGAACTTCTGCACCTGGCCGATTACTACGATCAGCCGCACCTGATCCGGGCCTTTAGGCGCTTCAGCGGCTTTACGCCCACCGAGTACCTTGAGGTGGTGCGGAGTTACGGCGCTGAATACGCCACTTTTGTTCCGCTGGAGGAAGTCTCCCGATAACGTGCGGGTTTTATACAAGCCCCCTCACCTTCCCGGGCGTACTGTGCATTCAGGAACTGCACACCTTGGAGAGGACCCCCATGGAGATTCAGATCAATTGGCTTGCGGTGCTGTTGGCTGCCTTGGCGACATTCGTGGTGGGTGGGCTCTGGTATTCGTTGCTCTTCGCCAAGCCGTGGCAGAAAGCCGCCGGCGTGAGCGATGAGCAGTTGAAGTCCGGAACTGCGCGGGTTTTTGTGGGTTCATTCATCCTCGCCGTGGTGATGGCCGTCTTCCTGGCGGCGTTCATTGGCCGTGGCGGCTTCGCGTTCGGGACCTTTGCAGGGTTGGCTGCCGGTTTGGGATGGGTGGCCACGGCGCTTGGCGTGAACTATCTGTTCGAGCGCCGCAGCTTGACGCTGTTTGCCATCAATGGCAGCTACAACGTGGTCACTTTCACGGCCATGGGCGCCATCATCGGTGCCATGCAGGGGTAGCGACCTACTTGAAGACAGTCTGGATCGGCCCTCCGCCGGCCGACTCAACGATGGCCTGCGCCACCACCCGCAGTTTGACGTTGCGGTTGCTGGAGGCCCTTTTAATAAGCTCGATGGCCTCCACCTGGGTGCACCGGTTCTGGGCGATGATGATGCCTGTGGCTACGTCGATCACCGTCCTGGACTCCATGGCAGCCCGCAGATTGGCGGCGGTTTGGCTGTGCTGTGCGATCAGGACTGCCAGCTGAAGACCCTTGGACGCCTGCTCCACGTAGTCGTTGGCGCGCTGCACGGCTGCTTGGTCAAAGGCGTTGGGACGGTCTGAGTACAGATTGAGGCCGGCCATCGAGGCGTTGTCCGGAAGCGGGAAAGGAACCGCCAACACGGAACGGAGCCCATGGCCTGTGATGGCCTCGTTGTAGTCCGGCCACGTGTTGTCTTTCTCAAAGTCGGGGATGTGGACCTGGGTGCCTTCGCGGCAAGCATGGAGGCAAGGACCGTCCGGGTAAGCGTACTGGACCTCGTCCAATTGCCGTGCACGTTCGCTGCTGCTCGCCACGGTGCCGGCTGTGCGGTGGCGCATCAGTGTGATCCCGCAGTAAACCTCTGCGTCAGGGCTGCTGAACATGGTTGCCGAGTGGCGGGCCAGCTCTTCAAGAAACGCTTCGACATCCGGAGTGCTGAGCAACAGATCCTGAATATCGGACAGCACCGTAGTCGGCTCTGCGAGCTGTGGGTCTTCCATGGAGATCTCCGATCCGGTGGACATGGCTACCTTGTGAGCCTAACCCGGTTGTATGCCAATAGTAAGTATGCTTTCCTTTTGGTGGAGTCTATGACGAGTCAAAGGGCGCAAGCTTCCCTGCTTACGCGGCGCCCGCTATCGCAGGGGAGGTCAAGAGATACCTTCGTGATCACTGCTGGGTAGTACGCCCGCCGCGGACCATCCAGGACCTTAGGCGCCAAGTGCTGGCGCGGACCGAAGAGCTGACGCAGACTCTCCAGAGGACTCCTACGCCGGACGAAGTTGCGGCAGACCTGCGTCTGGATCCCGGTCAGGTTCGTGAAGCCCTGATGGCTGGTACCAGCAAGCGGCCCGACTCCCTGGATGCCCCGGCATCCGAGGGGCGTGAAGGCCTTCAGGGCACCCTTTCGGCCCTGGGGTGCCCGACTGACCGGATTGAGGATGTGTTGGCACTGCGAAATGCCATGCGGGAATTGAGCGCAGAGGACAGGCACCTGCTCTATCGGCGTTACTACCGCGAGGAAACGCAGTCCACCATCGCCGGAGCTCTCGGGATGTCCCAAATGCAGGTCTCACGCAGGCTCTCGAGAATCCTCGGGGACCTCCAGGCCCGGTTGCTGGACGGAATGGGTGCCGGAGGGGCCGGGGTTCCTCCCCGGCGCTCGAACCTCGGTGACGGCATTAGTCCACGGACAAGACAACCGTAAGGATCCGGCGCAGGCTCATGGCCACTGACGCCGGTGCGTTGACAGGGGACTGATTTGCAGCGGCCTCGGCCACGGCATCGCTGAGGGCGGTGATGCCGTCCTTGGCCTCCGCCAAGCGGCTGGCCAATTCGCCGGATTCCGCATCCCGCCAGTGGTCAATGACGGCCGCAACGGCATTCAGGGACTCGGCCAGATTGCCCACCACGGCATCGGGGACGACTGTCCCGGCGCCTTCCTCCCAGATGGCGCTCGCAAGGACGTCGGTGATGTCCTGGACATGGAACGTGAGCCGCTCAAGCGTCCGCAGTTCAGCCAAATCGCCCGGAAGGCGGGTGGCTCGACGGCGGGACCTGGGGTTCGCTTTGGCGCTCAGCTCAGCTTGGTGCACCGCAGTCCGCACGGCTGCGGCCGTGAGGGACAGCTCGTCGCTGCGGGTGGCCCATGCCTCATGGTTGGGCGGCCATGACTCCTGCATTGCCTTGGCCATGTCCTTGAGCTGGCGGGACAACGCGCCTTGGTGGCCGGCGATTGCGGGGTCGATGTCGTCGAGGTGCAAAGGCGGGAAAACCAGCCAGTTCACGGCGAAGCCTACGGCAACGCCCAGGGCCATCTGGAGGACGTACGCAAAGGAGAAGCCTTCGGCATTTGAGTCTCCCAACACCAGCACGAACAGGGCTGCCATGGGAATCCATTCGGACGCAGTGCCCAGCCGGGGAAGACCGCCGATCAGAACGCCTAGTCCCACCACCAAAGCGACAGCGAGGGCCGTTGGTGCTGCCACGGTGGTGATGGCAAAGGCCATGCCGATGCCCAGGACCAATCCGGCCAGGCTTTGCAGCCCATGCTTGGCGGAGTCCGCCACGGTGGGGTGCATGCTGACCAAGGCGCCCAGCGGGGCGTAGTACGGATAGGCGGCCGCGGACCCGGGCATGAAGGGTGCGAGGTACCAGGCGAGTCCGGCTGCAACGGCCGTTTTGGCCGCGAAGAGGAGTCGGTGGCGTGTGACGGTTTTTCGAAGCGCGGGGATCAGCCGCCGCCTGCTTGGCAGTTGGCTCATCAAGCCAACGTTCGCAGGTATGTCGTCACCTGTCGAGCCGAAAGTGTTGAACGTGAGCGAAGCATCAATTTCCTCTGTGATTGTGATTGGAACCGCCGCAAGCGGGTACACAACCATTGATAGTAACGATACTTACTATCCCGGCTGCTGTCCGCAGCCTGCCAACTGTGGAAAGAGAGCGACAATGGCTGAGAGCCAATCTCCGCAGGACGGAAGCTTCGCAGCGCCAAGGGGTGGGGCCCACGCCGGGACCCAGCCCTTCACCGGAAGCTACCTGGACTCGCCGGACGTTGAACTGGTCACGTGGCCCACGAGGTCAAGGTGAACGCCCGCCAGCTGCTCACTCAAACCAAAGGCGAGCTGTCCGAGCAAGCCCAAGCCCAGCAGCAAAGGGTTGCCGAGGGTTTGCGGTCAATCTCTGATGAGCTGTCCACCATGGCCAATTCAACGGAGGACGGCGGCGTCGCAACGGACTTGGTCCAGCAGGCAGTCACGCCAATCTGCCACCCACAGAGGCCCATGTGAAGGCGGAAACCCTTCCCCTTGGCGAGCTGTTGGGCGACCTGACGCGGGACGTTTCAACGTTGATGCGCCAGGAAGTGGAACTGGCCAAGGTCGAACTCAAGGAGTCTGCCACCAAAGCAGGCAAAGGCGCGGGAATGCTGGGCGGAGCGGCCTATGCGGGCCACATCACCGTGCTGTTCCTGTCCATCGCCCTTTGGTGGGCCTTGGGCCAGCTTGTTGGCCTTGGGTGGTCCGCCGTCATTGTTGGGGTCATCTGGGGAATCATCGCTGCGGTCCTGGCCACGCTGGGCCGCAAGGAACTGAACACCATCAAGGGCATGCCCCGGACCGCCCAGACGGTCAAGGAAATACCCCCGGCTTTGAAACCGAACATTGAGGAGTCACGATGACGCAGAACCCCGACGCCCTGCGCGCCGACATCGAAGAAACACGCCGGCGGCTGAGCACCAACGTTGATGCGGTGGCTGACAAGGTCACGCCGTCGCACATCGTCAACCGCCGTGTGGACAAGGTCAAGACTGCAGTCTTCGGCGCTCGCGATGACGTGCAGGACAGGGCCGGCGACGCCGCGCACCAAGCACATGATGCCGTTTCCGGGGTTGTTTCCGACATTGGCGACGCACCGCAGGCAATCACCCGCAAGGCACAAGGCAGCCCGATCGCAGCTGGCCTGATCGCGTTCGGAGCGGGCTTGTTGGTGGCCTCCCTGTTCCCGGCCTCAGAGAAGGAACGCGAAGCTGCCCAAGCAGTTAAGGACGCTGCCCAGCCGCTGACCGATGAGCTGAGCCACGCTGCCCAGGAAGTTGCCGAGCACCTGCGCGAGCCCGCGCAGGATGCGATGCAGAACGTCAAAGACAGCGCCACGGACGCCGCAGCCAACGTCAAGGACGAGGGCCAGGCAGCAGCCGCCGACGTCCAGGACCGCGTGCAGACGGCCAGGGACAACGTCAGCAACCAGTAGAGTGTCCCGCTGACCCAGCTGAGTCGCAGCAGATGCCCTTTTGAGCCCTTAAAGCGGCATTAACTGCGACTCAGTTGGGCGGGTACTCGCCCTTGATCAGGAAGAAGGAGCCGCGGATAACCCCGGCCAGCTTGGATTTCTGTCGGGCAAACTTGAACTTGGCTTCCAACTCGGCCGGGATGTCCATCCCCTCGGCCAACTTCAGACCAACGGCCCGCTTCCCGTCGTCGAGGCTGTACATCACGTTGATCGACAGCCCTGATTCGTAGAACACGTAAGCCATGTGCAGGTCTTCGACCTGGAAGGCGGTGGCTTCCAGCGGACGGGACTCAATGACGATGTCGCGCTCTTCCCGAAGGATCCGGCTTACGCGCTCCACCACCGCGGGGACTTCCTCCGCGGGGCTTACCGTGAAGATGTGCTTGTATTTGGTCCGGAAATAGCGGGCTTCGTTGGCGCGCAATCCTGCGGCGGTCTCCGCCACGGGGGACGATTCCAAACCGACGGTCGAAACTGCCTCGAAGTCAACGGTGTACGGCATAAGCCCTCCGGTTGGGGTGCGGTCAGGCACGGAAATGATTCAGCGTACTTCGAGGATCAGCTGCAGGAGGCGCGCTGCGGCCGGACGGGCGGCGTGTTCTTCCGCCCACTGAGCCCGTGCCAGCGCCTTGCTGACGGCCTGGGTGGTGATGCCGAGCTCCTGCGCCACCGTCTTTTGCTGGCCCCGGACCCCGGGTGTGAGCAGGTCAAGGACCCGCCATTCCGCCGCGCTGCGGTGTTGGACAATGTGTCCCAGGAGCCGCAGTACAGCCTCGGCTTCCGAGGCCAACGCGGACAACGGCCCGTCCACGGCGACGGGGATCCGCTCTTTGCCGTTGCGCAGCCTGTCGACGGCCCGGCGCGCGTACACCAAGCCGTGGCCCGAGGCATCCTTGACCAGGTTGGGCAGCGGCTCATTGATGGGTCCCACGCCGATTCCCACGTACCACTGGCTGGACCTGAGGGCGATCAACGCAGTCTCCACGGCCTGGTGGCCGGACTCTACGATTCCCTGCACCTCATCCTCAACGGAGCGGTCAAAGTCGAGCCGGGCAGGAATATGCCGCAGGTCCTTGAGCAGCTGCGGCACAAGATCGCCGTCGCGGCGACTGTCGCGTTGGTTGATGGTGAGAGTGAACATAGTGGATCACATGCTACCGGCTGGTAGACGGTCTGCAAGGGCCAAATTTGCCCTTTGCCGGGCAAAGCTGGTCAGTCGAGCGTCATTCGCCCGGTCAGTACGACGGCGGGCAGCGCACCTGCCGCTGCCTGCGCGGCGCCCGGTGTTCCGGCGTCGTTCATGGCCCCGTGGATGGCTGTGACCAAAGGGGCGGGATCCTGGTTTGACGCGAATATCCAGAAAGTGTCGCGGGCCTGGAAAACCACTGCGTTACTGCCTCCGGCACCCAAGGAAACTTTTCGACGTGCCACCAGCCGGCGCTCGGGATCGGTGCCGTCGGCAGTGGTCACAGCTTTGAGGGTCCCGGGGACAATCTCGGCCCAGGGGATTACCAAACGGGTGTGTTTCTGCGAGTACTTGGCCACGATTCCGCCATCGAGGACCAAGAGTTTCCGGAAGCTGCCCAGGAAGGTCATTGCCCACAGTACGAGGCCCGTCAGCATGCTGGTGATCACAAAGAAAGCGGGATCGTTGAAGTGTCCGGCTTCCCTGGTGGAACGGATGGGGCTGACAAACTCTGCAATGGCCCCGAAGGCGAAGCCGATTAGCAAGCAGGGGGCCAGGACGTTCCAATAGATGCGCCGGGAAAATGCTACATAGCGGAGCTGCCCCAGCTGGGGACCCAACTCGCGCTCAACGCGGCGAACCAGCCAATTACGGCCGCGCATCCGGACGCCGGCCATAGAGGTTGGGCAGGTCCTGACGCTCCCCGGCCGCGGCGTTTTCAGCTGCCACAACTTTGGGATCGGGAACCGGCTGCTGGCCGCGGGCAATGCCTGAACGACGATCAATGGCAGCAAACTTCGGGTCCCAAGTGTCGCCGCCCCCACCGCTGAGCGCTGAGGCGATGACCATCACCACGAAGAACGGGAAGAAGGACCAGCAGATGGAGCGCCATCCGCCCAACCAGGCTCCCGCCGTCGTGCCGTCCTTGATCCGCACGGAGCGCATGCCCGCGGCCGCGTCTCCAACGCTGCCGGCGGTGCCCCAGATCATGCCGTAGACCAACAGGCCCGCAAACCACAGGACAATGTAGAGAGTCAGCCAGAAACCGTCGTTGTATCCCAGCAGGGATCCGTTGGACATCATCGACTCACGCACCACTGCGGCGATCGCTGCCAGGATGACGTAGCCCACCAGGAACACCACTGCATCCAATACGCGGCCCCAGAAGTGGGCGGTTCCGGATGCCTTGACGAAGTACGCGCCGGTGTCGGTGTGGCGGCGAACAGCGCGTCCGGTGACTGGATCGACCAAGCCGGTGGAGGTTGTGGATTTAGGAGTGCTCATGAGTGGCTTTCAGCTCGACGGCGATGGGGGGGCTTTGCGAGCGGACGTCAGCCCAGTCCGGCCAACCCGCCCAGGATCCGGGCCAAGGAAGCTGCGGAGGTTTCCTGGAGCTCAAACGACACGGAATCGCCGGCTACCTGAGGCGTCAGCACGCTAACGCCGGACGGGCCGGTGTACACGGTGACCGTCGGGAATTCATCGGTGTCGGAGTTGAAAGCCACCACGTTGCTGGCGGCCTGGGTGTCGGCAAGTGCTGTGGCGGCGTGTGCCTCGAATTGGGCCTCTGTGTAGAGTGCGGGGTCGGTGTCCTTGGCGGCAGCCTTCTCAGGATCTACGAAGTCGGCCAGGCGGGGAACCAGCTGATCCCGGGTGACCACGGTGAAGCCGTGCAGGCCGCCTTCGTCCACTTCCTCCAAAAGAACACCGTCGTCGTGGACGTAGCCGTAGAGCCAGCGCTTGCCAGTGGAGACTGTGCGTTCCACGGAAACAACGCTGCTTCCGCTGCGGCGCAGGGTGAGCGCACCGGTTATTTCTTCGGTGGCGTGCAGACGGGAAGGTTCGGTTTCACCCACGAAAACCACCGGATACACCAGCTCTTTGGCGAGTAGTCCGCGCAAGGCGACGGCGCACATCAGTTCCTTGCTTCCGTCCTGGGCCGAAAGCCAAGGCAGGGCCACCAACTGTTCGTGTTGGACGCCGTCCAGCGCCACCACTTCTTCATCAGTCAGCGTGGGCAGCGCGGCCCCTGTTGCGCTGGCTGATGCCAGGACCTTGGCCGCGGCCTCGATGTCCCGCTGGGTCAATTTCATGGTGCTGGTGGTCATCCGAATATCCCTCCGACAAAGTTTCCGACTGACTTGGCGGCGTCACTGACCCCGTCTGCCACCTTACTGCCTACGTCCTTGGCGAAGCCCGCCACCTCCTTGGCGCCATCGGCGATGTAGCTGCCCGGGTTGCGGGCGAAGTTGCTGATGGAGTCCCAGTTATCGGCCACGAGGTTGCCCAAGGCCCAAGCCCCGGCAACCAGTCCGGCGCCGATGACGATCGGCGCCCCAATGGGTCCAAGCAGCGCGGCGCCACCGGCTGTCATGAGCATGATGCTGCCCACGCCACCCACCACGGACAACCCACCGGCAACGCGGTCGCCGGTGCCGCGCCAGCCGTCGTGCTCGGGGTTGATCATGTCGCTGATGCCACCAACAATGTTCAAAGGAGCGGCCACGGCTCCGGCAATGCGCAGTCCCTTGGAGAATTTGCTGGCATCCTGGAATGCCTGGCTGTAGGGGATATTGGCCTTGAGGTCTGTGATGACGTCGGTGACCTTCTCGCCGTTGCGGAGCGCGGTCAGGGCATCGCGGACCACGGTGCCGCCGGCGCGCCAGTTGGTGAGCACCTCACGGGTCTTGACCCATTCCGCATGGCCGAGCTTGCCGTACTTGTAAGCGGTCCATAGCTGGGCGCCGAGTTCCTTGACGCCCATTCCGGTGTCGTAGACGTCCTTCAGGACGCCCACCGATGTCCCCGAGCCGTCATTGTGGCTGGCGAACTCCTGCTGGTTGGCGTGCTTCTTCAGTTGGCTCGCGTTTTCGCGCAACATGTTGGCGGCCTTCACCAGGCTTTGCCGGTGCTGTGAATTCCAATCGCCCTTGAACACAGTGGCGTCCCTGCCCTGCCACGCCGTCGTCGAATTAATGGCGTTGGACAGCTGCGAGCTCTCCAGATTGATGGCATCGGCAGCCTTGCCCATCACGCCGGCCAGACTGCGAAGCTGCGCGATGTCTGCGCCGTAGAACCCAGCCATGTGGAACCCCCTGTGTACAAGCGTCGAAAAGTCTCGTCCCAGCCTAGGCCGACCTGCAAGCTGCCGCGATGGGGAGACATGCCCATGTGCACAAAATCAGGACGTTAAAGCACGACGGGGGGGGGGGGGGGGGGGGGGAGACCCCCCCCCCCCCCCCCTCGGGCGGACTAGTGTGCTGCCGGAACGTAGCGCTTGATGGAAGCTTCCAGCTCTGCTTCGGCGGCGGCGCGGTCGCCCCAGCCTTCGGCCTTGACCCACTTGCCGGGCTCCAGGTCCTTGTAGCGAGTGAAGAAGTGCTCGATTTCCTTGATCAGGAATTCGCTGACGTCGCTGACTTCCTGGATGTGGTCGAAGCGGGCGTCAACGGGGACGCAGAGGACCTTGGCATCTCCGCCGCCGTCGTCGGTCATGTTGAAGACGCCGATGGGGCGGGATTCAACAATGACGCCCGGGTGGAGGTCGAAATCCTGCAGGAGCACCAGTGCGTCCAGCGGGTCGCCGTCCTCGCCCAGGGTGTTCTCGAAGAAACCGTAGTGCGTGGGGTACTGCATGGAGGTGAACAGGACGCGGTCCAGGCGGACACGGCCGGTTTCGTGGTCAACTTCGTACTTGACGCGCGATCCCTTGGGGATCTCGATGGTCACGTCGTGCTTCATGGAATGCTCCTTGACGGGTGTGGGTGGGGCGTCGCCCCGCCGAAGCGGCCGTCACGGGTGACGGTGCCTCAGGCAGGCTGCTAAACCCGGGGCTGGCGGCAGGCAAAAGGACAGCCGGTGCCGCCGACTACTATTGAGGATATAGCGAGAGGCCCGGGTTTCTTGAACCGGCGGGGACATTTCAGGACTGACAGGACCAAGCAACTGCATGAAGGGCGTTAAAAACGGGGGTGCCCGCTGGGTATCTTCGGCGTGGGGGCGCTTGAAATGGCCGGTGCTGTTGGCCACGGTCCTGCTGTGCCTCGGTGCGGTGGTGGTGGTTGGCATGGTGCCGGGCCTGCTCGCCGCGCCCAAGCCGTCACCTTCGGTCCCAGCATGGCAGCAGGAGCCTGACCGCCTGGCCGACGCCAGCGGTGTGCTTCCCTTGAACGCTGACGCCCCTGTTCCGGTGCCCGCTGAAGTTGCCCGCTTGCTGGACGCCACGCTGAAACCCGCTGGCGGCGGCAGCATCAGCGGTGTGGTGATGGACGCCTCCACCGGCCAGGTCCTTTTCGACCGCGACGCCGACGCCAACCGGATTCCGGCCTCCAACATGAAGTTGCTGACCGCCGTCGCTGCTTTGAAGGCGCTCGGTCCGGAATCCCGCTTCACCACGCGCGTGCTCGCCGGTGAGGATCCCTCAACAGTGGTGCTGACCGGGGGAGGGGACGTCCTGCTGGGTGCCTCCGCGTCCGATCCGTCTGCAGTCATGGGCCGCGCCGGCTTGGCTTCCCTGGCCGCCGATACCGCCGCTGCCTTGGCTGAAGCCGGAGTCAAGGGCCCTGTTACTGTCCAGGTGGACGACTCCCTCTTCACCGGTGCGCCCCTCAACCCGGCCTGGAGCCTGGATGACGTGGCCGCCGGCGAGACCGCTCCGTTGTTCTCCCTTGCGTTGAACTCGGGGCGCTACTCGGCCGATGTCCTGACGGGGCCGAGGCCCCAGGATTCCACCGCCACTACGGCCCAGGCCTTCGCCGAGCAGTTGGCGGCGGCCGGCGTGGCGGTAAGTCCCGGCGTCGAACGCGGCAAAGGCATCCCCGCCAAGGTGCTGGCGGCCGCGGAATCGGCCACAGTCAGCGAGCAGGTGGACCTCATGCTTGAGTCCTCGGACAACTTCCTGGCCGAGGCATTGGGACGGATGACTGCCTTGGCCTCCGGTCAAAAGGCCACGTACGACGGCGCCACCGCAGCCGTGCGGCAACGGCTGGGGGAGTTGGGGATCACCACGGATTCGATGCAGTTGGCCGATGTTTCCGGGCTTGCCTTGGAAAACCAGGTCAGCGCCCGCCAGTTTGCCGAGGTCGTCCGAGCCATCACCAGCGGACCGGACCTGGCGCTTCGGACGGCGCTCGATGGCTTCCCGGTAGCCGGGCTGACCGGCACCCTGGATGACAGGTACGTGGACGCCAGCACCGCCGAGGGAGCCGGACTGGTCCGGGCCAAGACCGGAACGCTGAATACGGTGATCGCATTGAGTGGCTACGTTGTGGACGCCGACGGACGGCTGTTGGTGTTCTCCTTCATCGGCAACGGCCTTGAACCCGGTGCCGCCGCAAACAAGGTGGCAATGGACCGTTCAGCGTCGGTGCTGGCATCATGCGGATGCCAGGGCTAGGTGCTCCGCGTGGAGCGAACTTAAGAGCCCACTGTCAGTCTGGTGTGGTGTGATGGTCCGTATGGTGTCATCTGCCCGCGATTCGTCAGCAGGGGCCCCGTCCCTGATCAATTGGGACCTGGCCGCCTCTACGGCTGCCCGGCTTGCCCCTCCCGGTCCGGAGCTTAGTGCCGGGGAGATCGGCAAGGCGGTGGAGAACCTGCGCTTCAACGCGGATATCTCCGTCCCGCACGTCCACGACATCACCGGCCTGGACGCTGCCCGGGACCTGCGGGATTCGCACGTCCTGGTGGTGGACCGTGCCTCGTGGTCCAAGGCAAATACGCAGAGCTTCTCGGTGATGCTCCAACCCGCGCTGAAGAAGATGCTGGAGAGCCGCAGCGGCGTGGCCATGACCCCTGCCGCGGCCGCCGCCAGCGGTGCCATCACGGGGACGCAGCTCGGCGCTGTTCTCGCGTTCCTTTCCAGCAAAGTCCTTGGCCAGTACGACCCCTTTGCTGCCCTGGCCCCAGACTCCAACGTTCCACCGGGCGGCAGGCTGCTGCTCGTGGCCCCGAACATCATGTCCGTGGAGCGCGAACTCAACGTCCACCCGGACGACTTCCGCCTCTGGGTCTGCCTGCACGAGCAAACGCACCGGGTGCAGTTCGCCGCCGCGCCATGGCTCAGGCACCACATGCTGGATGAAATCGAGAAGCTCAGCGGCAACCTCCTGGGCAATATGGATTCCTTGGTGGAACGCGCCGGCGCGGTGGCCAAGTCCCTGCGCGACCGCAACCCCTCCGAGAAAGCCCCAGGCCGCGGCGCCATCCTGGATCTCCTGCAGAACCCCGAAGAAAAGGCATCGCTGTCCCACATCACAGCGGTCATGAGCCTCCTTGAGGGCCACGCCAACGTGGTCATGGACGCCGTGGATGCCAGCATCGTCCCTTCGGTAAGGACCATCCGCCAGCGCTTCAACGAGCGCGGCAAGGACCGCGGCGTGGTGGAGAAGTTCATCCGCAACCTCCTGGGCCTCGATGCCAAGATGCGCCAGTACACCGATGGCGCCAAATTCGTGCGCGAAGTGGTTGCCGTAGCGGGCATGGAGGGCTTCAACAAGGTTTGGGAGGCCGCCGAATATCTCCCCACCGAAGAAGAGATCCACAACTCCAAGCTGTGGCTTGAGCGGATGGGGCTTTGAGCGTTCCCTCGGGTTCCGCTGCCGGGTCCGGTGTCGGTTCCGCTGGTGGGTCCGCCGGTAAGGGTCGACGGCGGCCTGGGCGTTTGGCTCCTGTCGTAGGCAAGGCGCGGAAGCAGTTGCAGAACGCATTGGCCGCCGCGGGCTACCCGCAGCGTGTGCTTGTCGCCTGCAGTGGAGGGCCGGATTCCTTGGCGCTCGCAGCCATTGCGGCTTACTTTGGCAGGCGCGGGCACGTTGATGGACATCCAGTAACCGTTGCCGCCGTGGTGGTGGATCACCAGCTGCAGCCCGGCTCCGCGGAGGTCGCAGCCAGGACTGCCGCCGTTCTGCGTGAGCTGGGACTGTCGCCGGTGCAAGTGCGCGCTGTGGACGTTGCGGCCACAGGGTTTGGCCCCGAAGCCGCTGCAAGGGACGCCCGCCATTCCGCGTTGGAGTCCGCTGCAGATGACCTCGACTGTGAGGCGATCCTGCTGGGACACACGTTGGACGATCAGGCCGAACAGGTCCTCCTCGGCCTGGCCCGCGGCTCCGGAACACGGTCCTTGGCTGGAATGAGGCCTGCCCGCGGACGCCTGCTCCGCCCTTTCCTGGGCCTGCGCCGCGATGAGACCCACGAAATCTGCGAGGTTGAGGAACTGGATCCTTGGCACGACCCGAGTAACGCCGATCCTGCTTTCGCGAGATCCCGGACCCGTGTGGAAGTCATGCCCGTCCTGGAAGAAAAGCTCGGCCCGGGTGTCGCTGAATCCCTCGCCCGGACCGCCGCAATCCTGCAGCAGGACGCCGATTTCCTTGAGGACTTGGCCAACGAGACCTATCTCTCACTGGTCCAGCGGGAAGACGGAGATGCGTGGCTTCCTGAAGATGCCGTCCGTGAGTTGCCCGCAGCGCTCAGGTTTCGCGTGATCGCCAAGGCAGCGGCCGACGTCGGGGGTCAACAACCCGGCTACGGCCGCCTCCAAGCCGCGGAAGCGTTGCTCCGGCGCCAGGGTTCGGCCGGACCCGTGGAGCTTCCCGGTCACGTCAGTGTGTACCGTTTGTCCCTCAGCGATTTGGAGCAGGAACGGGCTGCTCTGACGCATGCTTCGACCACCGGTGCGGCGGGTGACCCTGCCGACGCCGGTCCCCGCGAAGCCGCGCGCTGTGGGAAGCTAGTATTCCGGCATCAGAAACCGTCCCAACAGTAGCCGCACCCGAGCATCAAAACAGGAGCCATTGGTGGATTCAAACGACGTCCAGGCAGATCTCAAGCACGTTCTTTACACCAAAGAGCAGATCCAAACGCGTATCGCAGAACTCGCGGCGCAGATCGACAAGGACTACGAGGGCCGCGATATCTTGGTCGTCGGCGTCCTCAAGGGCGCCGTCATGGTCATGGCGGACCTTGCCCGTGCGCTGCACAGCCACGTGAGCATGGACTGGATGGCCGTCTCGTCCTATGGCTCGGGTACCCAGTCCTCCGGCGTTGTCCGGATCCTCAAGGACCTCGATACCGACCTCATGGGCAAAGACGTGCTCATTGTTGAGGACATCATCGATTCCGGGCTGACCCTTTCCTGGCTTAAGTCCAACCTCGAGTCCCGCGGCACGGCCAGCGTCGAGATCTGCACGGCCTTCCGCAAGCCGACCGCTGCCAAGGTGGAAATCGACGTCAAGTACGTCGGCTATGACATCCCCAACGAATTCGTGGTTGGCTATGGCCTCGACTACGCCGAGAAGTACCGCAACCTGGACTTCGTGGGCACCCTTGCCCCGCACGTCTACGAGTAAGCGCCCTTCTTAACTCCACGCCGCCGCGCCCTTTTCCGCCGTTCGCGCCCGTAACCTCAGGTGCGTGTGGCGGGTGTGGGTGCAGCGTTCGTGTATAACGCGGCGTTGGTGCTTAAGGGGTGCGATGGGCGGTCGTGGGTGCAGATATCGGGCCCTGAACCTGCCGCCGCGCCAAACCCTCGCGCTAAACTGGACCATGACCGGTGCTCCTGCCCGTCTTCTGGCGTGGCTCGCCGTCATGGCGACCTTTCTCACGGCCTGCACTCCTGCGGTCGATCCCACTGAGCCCGGTTCCGGTCAACCAATGGCGTCCGCATCTGCTGCGCCAACGACGGGTGACCTTGAAGCGGTTCCGTCCGCGAACGCCACGCAGGCTCCCGAGCCACCGCAGCCCGCACCTCTGCCCGCTGTGCCTCAGGCTTTCGCCCTGAACCTCTACCAAGACGGGGACTTCGTCCCCCAGTACACCTTTGACTGGTGTGTGGCCGCGAGCATCCAAATGGCACACAACCTCATCGATGACACCGGAGGCGGAACCTGGGCATCCTCCGCACAGCAAAGCGAGCTGTGGGAGATGGCCCGTGCGCGGTCATCGAATTCATTCAACGGTGCCAACCCCCGGGGCTGGGCGCAGGTGCTGACCGAGGTTGGAATGGGCCCATACGCGGTAGTCAGCGTCGCAAACTACGAGGACACGCTGCAGACGGCGGCGCGTGCCATCGCCGAGACCGGCCGGCCGGTGGGGTTGGTTATGTGGAGCGGACGACATGCCTGGGTCATGAGCGGCTTTGAATCCGTGGGTGATCCCGCCCAGTTCCAGGAGTTCCAGGTAACGGGGGTTCGCGTTCTGGATCCGCTCTATCCTCACGGCAGCGGGCAGTGGGGTCCCTCGCCGGAGCCCAACAGCCTGCTTACTCCCGAGCAGTTGGCCACGCAGTTCGTGGTCCGTGAGCCCCGGCGTTGGAGCACGGACCTGCCCACCGGTTACTTGCTGGTGCTCCCGGTCGCGGCCTGACGCACCGCAAGAGCAATAAACCCTGTTCCAGCGCTCCCGACGCGAGTATCCTGTGTACGCCCAGAGGGAACTTTTGGACTTTCCGATGCGTGAATTACTGGGAACGGTGTATAGCTTGAAACTGAAGCAGCACCACTCGCGCGCAGAAGTTGCGCCTTGCAGCACTACCAGGAGGGACGGGGCAAAACCCCGATCAGATGAAAGCTAAGAGTTTCTTCAAGGGCCCGGGCATCTGGATTGTTGTCGTCGTTGGCTTGCTCCTGGTGGCATTCGCAACACTGGCTCCGGGCGGTTCAACGCGCATTGACACCAAGGATGGCCTCGAACTCCTTTCCCAGAGCGGGAAGGTTGAGCAGGCCAAGATTTTCGACGCCGAGAATCGCGTTGACCTGGTGCTCAAGGACAACCTGAACCTGGACGGCCAGGACAAAGGCAAGAACGTTCAGTTCTTCTACGTCACGGACCGCGGTCCGGATGTAGTGAAGGCTGTCACCAACGCCAACCCGGACAAGGGCTTCACTGACCAGCCGGTCGAGAACAACTGGTTCTCCGGCCTGTTCTCGCTGCTTATCCCGGTACTGCTCCTCGGTGTCCTCTTCTGGTTCCTGCTTTCCCGCATGCAGGGCGGCGGTTCCAAGGTGATGCAGTTCGGCAAGTCCAAGGCCAAGCTGGTCAACAAGGACATGCCGCAGGTGACCTTCTCCGATGTCGCCGGTGCGGACGAAGCTGTGGAAGAGCTCCAGGAAATCAAGGAATTCCTCCAGGAACCCGCAAAGTTCCAGGCCGTCGGTGCCAAGATTCCCAAGGGCGTGCTGCTTTACGGCCCTCCAGGTACCGGTAAGACGCTGCTTGCCCGTGCTGTTGCCGGTGAAGCCGGCGTACCCTTCTTCTCCATCTCCGGCTCGGACTTCGTTGAAATGTTCGTCGGTGTTGGTGCTTCCCGTGTCCGCGACCTTTTCGAACAGGCCAAGGCAAGTTCCCCGGCCATCATCTTCGTGGATGAAATCGACGCCGTGGGCCGTCACCGTGGCGCCGGCATCGGCGGCGGTAATGACGAGCGCGAGCAGACTTTGAACCAGCTCCTCGTGGAGATGGACGGCTTCGACGTCAAGACCAACGTCATCCTTATCGCCGCAACCAACCGCCCGGACGTCCTGGATCCCGCCCTGCTGCGCCCGGGACGTTTCGACCGCCAGATCACCGTGGAAGCCCCGGACATGATCGGCCGCGAACAGATCCTGAACGTCCACGCCAAAGGCAAGCCGATGGCCCAGGGCATCGACCTCAAGGCCGTGGCCAAGAAGACGCCAGGTTACACGGGTGCCGACCTGGCAAACGTCCTGAACGAGGCCGCGCTGCTGACCGCTCGTTCCAACGCCAACCTCATTGACGACCGTGCGCTGGACGAGGCAATCGACCGTGTCATGGCCGGCCCGCAGAAGCGCAGCCGTGTCATGAAGGAACTTGAGCGCAAGATCACCGCGTACCACGAAGGCGGCCACGCATTGGTCGCCGCTGCCCTGCGCAACTCGGCACCGGTCACCAAGATCACCATCCTGCCCCGCGGCCGTGCCCTCGGCTACACCATGGTGATTCCCGAGGACGACAAGTACTCGGTCACCCGCAACGAACTGCTGGACCAGATGGCCTACGCCATGGGCGGCCGCGTGGCGGAGGAAATCGTGTTCCACGACCCCTCCACCGGCGCTTCCAATGACATCGAGAAGGCCACCTCCACGGCCCGCAAGATGGTCACGCAGTACGGCATGAGCGAACGCGTCGGCGCTGTGAAGCTGGGCCAGGGTGGCGGCGAGCCGTTCCTCGGCCGCGACGCCGCGCAGGAGCGCAACTTCTCTGACCAGATTGCCTACGTCGTGGACGAGGAAGTACGCCGCCTGATCGATCAGGCACATGACGAGGCCTACGCCATCCTTACGGAAAACCGCGACGTCCTGGATCGACTGGCGCTGGAACTGCTGGAACGGGAAACCCTGAACCAGGCCGAGATCGCCGAGATTTTCCATGACATCCGGAAGCGCGATTTCCGCGAGATCTGGCTGTCCAAGGAATCGCGTCCGGTCCAGTCGATTCCGCCCGTGGAGAGCCGCGCCGAAAAGGCTGAGCGCCAGGCCCAGGAAGAGGCCAAGAAGGCCCGTTTGGACGAGCCGCTGGACGTCGTAGCCCCGCATGCCCAAGGAGTAAGCAGCCAGGATTCGTTCCAGGCCCCGCGACCTGACGGCGGCAACGACCACCCGCATCACGGCTAAGCTATCTGCCGTGACTCATTTCGACGACGACGACGACCTCGCCGCCGCCCACGGTTCCGCCGCGGGCGCCAAGCACGGCCATAAAGTGGATCGCCCGCGTATTGAAGCGGCCGTCCGTGAGATCCTCCTGGCTATCGGTGAGGACCCTGACCGTGGCGGCCTCCTGGACACGCCCAAGCGCGTGGCCAAGGCCTACGCCGAGGTTTTTGCGGGACTTCACCAGCACCCGGCAGACGTCCTGTCCACTACGTTTGACCTCGACCATGAAGAGCTTGTCCTCGTGAAGGACATCCCCTTCTACTCAACGTGCGAACACCATTTGGTGCCGTTCCACGGCGTCGCGCATGTCGGTTACATTCCGTCACATGACGGCAAGGTGACCGGGCTCAGCAAGCTGGCCAGGTTGGTGGATATTTATGCGCGGCGGCCCCAGGTGCAGGAACGCCTCACCACCCAGATCGTGGAGGCGCTCGTGAAGCACCTCAACCCGCGTGGGGCGATTGTCGTCGTCGAATGTGAACACATGTGTATGTCCATGCGTGGCATCCGCAAGCCCGGCGCGAAGACCGTCACCAGTGCGGTGCGCGGTCAACTCCATGACCCGGCCACCCGCGCCGAGGCCATGAGCCTCATACTCGGAAGGTAAGCATTATGGACTCCCTCGCTGCAGCACCCGGAACCGGCCCGGCCACAAGCCCGCTGCCGGTTCTCCGCAAGCCGCGGCCCGCGGCCAGGTTCGAGGACCTGCCAACGGACCGCACGCTGGTCATGGGAATCCTCAACGTCACCCCGGATTCCTTCAGCGACGGCGGCACCCACCGTACGCCGGACACAGCAATCGCGCTTGGCCTGCGTATGTTCTACGCCGGCGCGGACATCATCGACGTCGGAGGCGAGTCCACGCGTTCAGGTGCCGAACCGGTTTCCCCCGAGGAAGAACAGCGCCGGGTCATTCCGGTGATCCAGGCCCTGGTCAAAGCCGGTGCGCTGGTCAGCATCGACACGATGCACACGTCCACAGCCGCCGCAGCGGTAGAGGCCGGGGCAGCCATCATCAACGATGTGTCCGGCCTGACCATCGAGCCGGACATGCCCGAGCTCGTAGCCCGCACCAAGGTCCCGTACATCCTCACGCACCGCCGCGGGGACGCCCTGACCATGGACAGCCTCACGGACTACAACAATGTCACTGAGGACGTCGTGGCTGAGCTCAGCGGAGTCCGCGACAAGCTCTACGCAGCGGGCGTGGCTCCTGAGCAGATCATCATCGATCCCGGCGTGGGGTTCTCCAAGAACGAGGACCAGAACTGGGAGATCCTCAAGAACCTGGACCAGCTCTTCACGCTGGGCCACAAGGTGATGGTGGCTGCTTCCCGCAAGAGGTTCCTCGGCTCACTCCTGACCGTGTCCGGGAAGTCGGCCGCGCCTTTGGAACGCGATGCCGCTACTGCAGCCATCACCGCTTTGAGCGCCACCAAGGGCGCCTGGGCTGTTCGCGTCCACGACGTCGGACCCAGCCTTGACGCCGTCAAGGTCGCCGCCCGTATCGCCCGCTGATAGGAAAACGCTGTGGACAGGATCACGCTGACCGGCGTCACCGCCGTCGGTTATCACGGAGTGTTCGATTTCGAACGCCGTGACGGCCAGCCTTTTGTGGTGGACGCCGTGCTGCACACGGATTTCACCAAGGCTGCCGAGACCGATGACCTGCAGTACACAGCGCATTACGGCGAAGTCGCTGAACTGATCACCAAGCACATCGAGGGTGAGCCCTTGAACCTCATCGAGGCCCTGGCTGTCAGGATTGCCGAGGGCATCCTGGCGAACTACAGCGTGGCCGCCGTCGATGTCACCATCCACAAGCCCAAGGCTCCTATCGAGGTACCGTTCGGCGACGTCACGGTCAGCGTCCACCGGGAGCGATCATGACGTCCGGCTATACCAAAGCCATCCTGGCGCTTGGCAGCAACCTGGGCGAACGCAACGACACACTTTCCACGGCCGTGGCCGCCCTGGTGGACCCTCCCGAGGTGCGGCTCCTGGGCGTCTCGCCTGTGGTGCAAACGAAGGCAGTCGGCGGTCCGGAAGGACAGCCGGACTTCCTGAACATGGTCATGGCCATCGAAACCATGTTGTCGCCGTTGGAGCTCTTGAAGCATTGCCACGAGGTTGAACAGCAACACCACCGCACCCGTGAGGTGCGCTGGGGGCCCAGGACTCTGGACGTTGACGTTATTGTGTTTGGCGACACCGTCAGTGACGATCCCATCCTCACCATTCCGCACCCCCGGGCTGCTGAGCGGGCTTTTGTGCTTTACCCGTGGTCCCTGCTGGAACCGCACGCGCAGTTGAACGGGCAGAGCGTTGCCGATCTGGCTGCCGTCGCCGCTGATATGCCGGACATCCGGCGATTTGACGGCTACGGCGACGTCGCCGGAGTGCCCGCGACAGGGGCAGTGGAGCAACCATGAAAGCAATGCGCCCCGTGGTTCTGGTGCTCATCGCAGTCATCGCTGCCATCATCGGTTGGTTGGCCACTGCCACCACCAACCGCTTCAGTATGCCGACGCCTGTTTTGCCGGTGTCTGCGCTGGTGACCATGGGCGTCATCGTCGGGCTCACACTCGTCATGGGCGTGCGCGTCCTGCGCTGGCGCAATGGCAAGAAGAAGAACATGCTCAACCCCATCCTGGCGGCAAGGACCCTGATCCTGGCCCAGGCCTGCGCCTACGCAGGGACACTGCTCCTTGGCTGGCATGCCGGAATCTCGGTTGACCTCCTCCGCATCGGCAGCTTGCGGAGCGGCGAAGGAATCCTGTGGAACGCCCTGCTGATGGGCGGCGGTGGCGTGGTGATGGTGGTCGTCGGGCTCGTGGTTGAGCGCTTCTGCCGTATCCCACCCGAAGATCTTGAAGGTGGCACCGCCGGACCGGAAACCCGCCGCGGCGAAACTAAAGGTGAAGGCGAATATGCGTACCGAGGCGATTGATCCTCCCGGCGTTCAGTGGCTGCGGGTTTCCCCGAAATACGTCACGGTCCGCTTGGTGGAGTGGGCAATCGGCAACGTCTTGATGCTGGTGGTCCTGAGTTTGCCGCTCATTTTCGTGCTTCTGGGTTGGTGGCGTTGGCCGCCGTTGTGGCTTGCCATCACCGTTCCCGCAGTGATGTTCGTCCTTGCACTATGGCGGCTGGTGCTGATCCCGCGGCAGGTACGCGCCATCGGATACGCAGAACGCGACGACGACCTCCTCATCCGCCGCGGCATCTTCTTCCAGCGCACCATGGTGGTTCCGTACGGCCGCATGCAGTACGTGGACGTTGCCGTTGGGCCCGTGGAACGTGGCCTGGGACTTTGCACCTTGAAACTGCACACGGCGTCCGCCGGAACCAACGCGCACCTCCCAGGACTTCCCGCCGAGGAAGGCGCACGGTTGCGCGAACAACTGTCGGCCCGTGGAGAAGCCAGGCTGGCCGGGCTGTGAGCCCGGCGGATAGTGCTGCGGTGAGCCTGCCGGACAAACCCGAAGCATCGGTGGACAGCGAATGGAAGCGCGTCCATCCAGCGTCACCGTTCGTTCGCGGCTGGGTGGCGCTTGCCGCCGTCGGATTCTTCTTTGGCCGCGACGCTTTCGAGCGGATGCTGCAGGGCCGGGATTTCCTGGACGCAAACCTTAACGGCAGGGTGCTGTGGCTTTTGGCCGGCGGTGCCGTGGTGCTGCTTCTGACCGTCGGCGGGTTCATCCTCAGCTGGTACTTCACGCGCTACCAGGTTGCTGAGGGGTATGTCCGCGTCAACACCGGATTCCTGTTCAAGCAGCAACGGCAGGCACGTTTGGACCGCGTTCAGGCCATCGACATTGTGCAGCCGCTGTTGGCCCGGATTTTCGGGCTTGCTGAACTCAAGTTTGAAGTGGCCGACGCCGGAGAGTCGGCAGTGCGGTTGGCTTACCTTCCGCTCGGCCAAGCCAAGCAGCTGCGGGCCACCATCCTGGCGCGGGCGGCCGGGGTGGTCAGCGAGTCCGGGACGACAGAAGATATTCCAGAGGCTCCGGAGCATGTGGTGCTGTCCGTGCCCCCGGCGCGGCTCATCGGTTCGCTGCTGCTGAGCGAGCAAACCATCGGAATTCTGATCGGTGCTGCAGTAGTTGTCGCCACCTCCGTCATCTTCGAAAACAATGCGATCTTCCTGGCCCTGATCCCCGGCATCCTGGGTATTGGCGCCGCTTATTGGAGTTCGTTCAACAAGGGCTACAACTTCACCGCTGCCATCTCCCCGGATGGCATCCGCCTTCGCTATGGCCTCCTGGATACCCAGGCCCAGACGGTGCCGCCGGGACGTATCCAGGCCCTCATGGTCACCCAGCCGCCCCTGTGGAGGATCTTCGGTTGGTACCGGATGCACGTCAATGTCGCAGGCTACGGTGTTTCTGCGAGCTCCGAGGGTGCTGCCCGCACCATGCTTCTGCCCGTTGGCTTGAAATCGGATGTCATGCGGATGATGTCATTGGTACTGCCCGATCCGGGAACTGAGGATCCGGAGCGGGTATTCACGGCGGGGCTGGACGGGTTGGCGCCGGCCGGGCCTGAATCCGCCCCGGACGATGGCTTCATCACCACTCCCCGCCGCGCACGGCTGCTGGCGCCGCTTGGCCGGAGGCGCAACGGATTCTTCGCCACCCGCACTGCTTTGCTGATCCGATCAGGCCGGTGGTGGCACACGCTGGTCCTCGTTCCGCACCAGCGGACGCAATCCATGGCGCTCCACCAGGGTCCGTTGGCCAGGCGTTTCGGCGTGGCTGATCTGGTCCTCCACACCACGGCCGGACCGGTTTCGCCCCGGGTGTTCCAAGCGGGAGTGGAGCAGGCAGTGGAGCTCTTCGACCAGCAGGCAGCCCGTGCCCGGGAAGCAAGGAAGAGGCAAACCAGCGAGCAATGGCTGGCACAGGTAGCCCCGCAGGCTCCGGAACCCGCGGCCGGGGCCAGCCCGGAAGAAGCAACTCCAGCGGTAGGACCAACCCCGCCGGAACGACCGGAACAACCCCAAATTTCACCACAACAGGAGGACCGCCACGATGGCTAGGCCAGGACGACTCGGAGTCGGGATCATCGGCGCCGGCAAGGTGGGTGCCGTGCTGGGTGCCGCATTGCGTGCGGCCGAGCACGCCGTCGTCGGGGTTTCTGCTGTGTCCGAGGCCAGCCGTGAGCGGGCCGGGACCCTGCTGCCCGGTGTTCCCATCCTTGAAATCCAGGACATCGTGGAGCGCTCGGAACTGGTGCTGTTGGCAGTTCCCGACGACGCCCTTGGCGAGCTCGTGGCGGGACTGGCCAAGCTGGGAGCCTGGCAGCCCGGCCAATTGGTGGCGCATACGTCAGGCCGGTTCGGCGTCGGAATCCTCAATCCGGTCCGCGCGGCTGGGGCGATCCCGCTGGCACTGCACCCGGCCATGACCTTCACCGGCATGAGCCTGGACCTGACCCGGCTCATGGACTGCACGTTCGGGGTCACAGCCGATGCTGCGATGCTGCCGATCGCCCAAGCGTTGGTGGTGGAGATGGGCGCCGAACCGGTGGCTATTGCCGAAGCCGACCGCACGCTTTATCACGCGTCCCTCGCGCACAGCTCGAACCACATGGTGACCTTGGTGGCGCAGGCGTCGCAGATGCTGCGGGAGATCGGCGTCGAAACCCCGGAGTCCATGCTCGGTCCGCTGCTGCGCGCAACGCTTGAAAACGCCCTCGCCTCCGGCGAATCGGCGTTGACGGGTCCCGTGGCGCGCGGGGACGTAGGCACCGTTTCTGCCCACGCCCAGGCGCTGGCGGAATACGACGGCGGTGCGGGCGGCGATGTCCTCGCGGCCTACCGGGCCATGGCGCAGGCAACTGCCCGCCGGGCGGTAAACCGCGGACTGCTGCGCCCGGAACAACTGAACGAGATTGACGAGGCTTTGGGCGCCGAGCCCAAGGCGCCGGAAGGAAACTGAACAGCATGGCCATCAAACTCGTGACCACTGCGGCGGACCTGCGCGCCGAAAGCGCCCGGCTCCTGGCCATGAAAGGCGGACACTCCCAAGGCTTGGTGCCCACCATGGGCGCGCTGCACTCGGGCCACGCCGCACTGGCCCGGACTGCCGTGGCCGGGAACGACGTCGTTGTGGCCACCATCTTCGTGAACCCGCTGCAGTTCGGCGATGCTGTGGACCTCGACCGCTACCCACGCACGCTCGACGCGGACATGGCCTTGCTTGATGCCGAAGGCGTCGACCTGGTTTTCGCCCCGTCCGTGGAGGAGGTATATCCCGGCGGCCAGCCCTTGGTGCGGGTGACATCCGGCGCGCTTGGCGAGAAGTGGGAAGGCGCCTCGCGCCCTGGCCACTTCGATGGCGCCCTCACCGTAGTGGCCAAGCTGTTGCACTACGGACTCCCCGGAGGTGCTGCAGCGGACGGCACGACCGCAACCTACCGTGCTTACTTCGGCCAGAAAGATGCGCAGCAGTTGGCCTTGGTGAAGCGGATGGTCTCGGACCTGAACTTCCCCGTGGAGATTGTTCCAGTGACCACCGTCCGCAGTGAGGACGGCCTGGCACTCTCGAGCCGCAACCGCTTCCTTTCCGATGAGGAACGCGAAGCGGCGTTGGTGCTGTCGCGGGCTTTGCGCCTTATTGAGTCCCGCGCAAACGCGAACGAACCGCTCGACCTTGATTCCGCCGTCGCGCTTGTCGAATCCCAGCCACTGGTGGAGCTGGACTATTTCGACGTCGTGGATCCCGCCACGCTGGAGCCGCTGGCGGAGAACTGCAAGGAGACGCCGTTCCGCGGCGAAGGGCTGGCGATCATCGCGGCCAAGGTGGGGCCGGTGCGCCTCATCGACAACGTTCCGTTGTTCTCCTAACGTTTGGAATTTTTCTGCTGACGGGAATTGGATGGGCGTTTAGACTGTTTTAGTCTTCACCGGCACAGCTCGCCGGACACCAAATCCAAACCTTGGGGAACCCTCATGTCTACCGACGTCACGTCCGACGCCAACGGCAAGCCCGAATCCGGCGCTTCCGGCACTGCCGCCTCCACAGAGGCGGCACCGCGGGTGCACCAGACGCCTGTGTCCGGGAAGATGTCACGTGAATCCGTGACTGTCATTGTCACGTTGCTGGTGGCCACGTTCGTGGTGATCCTGAACGAAACCATCATGAACGTCGCCCTGCAGCGGCTCATGACGGATCTTCAGGTGAGTGCTTCCACTGTGCAGTGGCTGGCCACTGGATTCATGTTGACCATGGCTGTCGTCATCCCTACCACCGGTTTCATCCTGCAGAGGATGAGCACGCGCGGGGCCTTCATGCTTGCGATGGGACTCTTCAGCGGCGGAACGTTGCTGGCCGCACTGGCGCCAGGGTTCCTGGTGCTGCTGCTGGCACGAATCGTCCAAGCTGGTGGTACCGCCATCATGCTGCCGCTGCTGATGACCACCATCCTTACGCTGGTGCCGATGTCCAAGCGCGGGGCCGTCATGGGCAACGTCAGCATTGCAATTTCCGTTGCACCTGCCATGGGACCCACCGTTTCCGGCATCATCCTTGACAACTTCTCGTGGCGCTTCATGTTCGTGTTCGTCCTGCCGGTAGCCTTGGCAGCCTTCGCGATTGGTGCGAAGTACCTGACCAACGTGGGGGAGCGCGAGAAGACTACCCTTGACGTCGCATCCGTGATCCTCACGGTGCCCGCCTTCGGTGGCCTGGTGTACGGCCTGAGCCAAATTGGTGGCGCCGACGCCGGAGTTGTTCCAGTGATCGCCCTGGTTGTTGGTCTCGTCAGCCTGGCATTATTCGTTTTCCGGCAGCTGAAGCTCCAGAAGTCCGACTCCCCGTTGCTGGACCTGCGCGCGTTCAAGTTCCGCATGTTCACGGTGTCCACGCTGCTGATGGTCGTCGCCATGATGGCCCTGTTCGGTGGCGTGATCCTGTTGCCTCTGTACCTGCAGAACACCCTGCACCTGCAGCCGCTGGAAACCGGGTTGGCGTTGTTGCCCGGTGGCTTGGCCATGGGTTTGTTGGGTCCGGTTATCGGCAGGATCTTCGACAAGGTGGGTCCCCTGCCGCTGACCGTGTCCGGCTCGGTGCTCATGGTCCTGACCCTCTGGCAGTTCTCACGGCTTGACGAGGCCAGTGCGCTTGGATGGGTGATCGCGCTTCACGTCACCCTGAGCCTCGGCTTGGCGCTGTTGTTCACCCCCGCCTTCACCACGGGCCTGAACCCGCTGCCGCCGCACCTCTACTCACATGGCTCGGCGATCATCAGCACCGCGCAGCAGGTTTCAGGTGCAGCCGGCACAGCGCTGCTCGTGTCCATTTACGCGGTGGTCTCTGCCTCGTCCGGCCTGGTGGCCGGTATGCAGGCTGCGTTCCTGGCTGCGACTGTCATTGCGGTTGCCGCGGTTGTCCTCGGCGCCATGATGCGCAAGACCGACGGCGCCGGAGGCCACGGAGGTCACTGAGCTTCTGTTGGTTGGCATTAGTCGCCAGCCTCCTCCTTCCGACGCTCTCTCACCTTTTCGCCGTTTTCAAGCACCGTTCTCTCACCTATCCGCTGGATATGAACAACGCTCTCTCACTTTGCTGGGGGAGCGTTGTTGTTTAACGGCTGAGTGCCGGCTGCCTAGTTCGGTTGAGGGCCCGACGGCGGTGGTTGGCGTTTGGGGTTGGGCTTGGATTGGGGCCTGCTGGCCGGGATTCGCAGGTGTGACGGGCTTCACCTGGTCGGTTTTTGGGCTGGTTGGCGTCTTTTTGGGGTTGTTTTCCTTGTGTTTGCGGGGTTTTTGGGTGGTGTTGGGGTGGATTTGGTGTGGGGGTGGGGCGCGTGTAAAGTTATTCGAGTCGCCGCCGCTGTTGCGGATTGATGGTGACAATCTCCCTTCAAATTGCCGGTTTCGGTGGTGCTTTGGTGCGCTGCTGGTTGGTGTGGGAGGCCCGGGTTCTGGTTTGCTTTGTGCGGCTGGTTCGGGTAAGTTTGAAAAGTTGCTCCGGAGCGATCCTGGACCCTGTGGGGTGTGGGTGGTGCCGGTTGTGTCTGTTGTTTGAGAACTCAATAGTGTGCCAAGTTTGTTGATACCGATTGTTTTATT
>NZ_JAJOHP010000040.1:0-47602 GCF_021109375.1 Arthrobacter sp. AK01 | reverse complement strand
CGGCGGGGCCGTGGTCGGCGCCCCGCGCCCGGCCGGGGGGGGGGCGGGGGGGGGGGGGGGGGGGGGCGCGCGGCTGGTTGGTTGCTGGCGGGCGCCCCGGCCGGACCCGCCGGCCCGCCCCCCACCGCTGCCCCCACAAGCGCCCCGAGCCCCACCCCGATAAGGATGCCCAGGAACGGGGAATTGAAAACCAGTTGGCCAACGATGAGGCCCACGGCAGCCCCCAGGAGGCAGCCGATCCACAGTTGGTTGTTCATGGGGCCTCCAGGACTGGAACCGTCAGGTACGGGGCGCCGCGCGGCGGGAACCAAGGACCCTCTTGCGGGGGAGCTCCCCCGACTCCGTGTCAGCCTCGCGGATGGCTGACCACGACGCCGAGACGAGATACACCTGGCTCACCAGGTTGAACCAGATCAGCAGGCCGATGATGATGGCGAAGGATGCCAGGACGGGGTTGTTTCCGGACCTGGCCAGGAGTTCGGTGCTGAAGAACTGAAGCACGGTGGTCCCGACGCCGGCAAGCACGACGCCTTCAAGCAGGGCACGTTTCCCCAGCTTAAGGCCACCGGCAATGCGGAACAGGACTGCCGCCGTCGCGCAGTTCAGCAGGAGTGGCACCACGATCTTGACGGTGGCCGCGATGGGGGCGGCCACCGCTTCGTCCAGCTTCAGCAGGCCGATGAGCCAGTCGGCGGCGGTGCCAAAGATCAGGGAGGCTCCGGCGCTAATGACCAGGATGACACCCAGGAGCAGCAGGGTGCCGGCGTCGATGAGTTTCTGGAGGAGGCCGTTGCGCTGGAGTGGATCAGCGTTCATCACTCCCCGTAGGCCTTCCCTGACACTGGCTATCCAGCCAAGCGACGTGAAGATGGTAATGGCCGCTGCGATCAATGCGGTCCAACCGAGCCCGGACGGATTAAGCAGTGACTGCGGATCTACCAGCCCCTCGCCGCCGTTTACTTGGAGAAGTCCGGGCGCAGCGGAGGCCACGCTTCCGATCACGGCATCTTCCAGCACAGGATTGCCGCCCAGGACGATGCCCGCAATGGCGAAGCCGGTGGTCAGCAGACCCGTGACGGAGAAGAACATGTTGAAGCCGATACCTGCACTCAGCAGCGGCCCGTGCTGCCGTGAATAGTGCTGGAAGGAGCGCATGGCGCGGTTGGTGTTCAGCCTGGCCATGAACAGGGCGAAGAATGCTCCTGCCTTCTTCGGCAGCCCCTCGCCGGAGCGCTTGGCCTGGCCCCAGTCCTGCCTCTTGCGCAGAAGTTGTAATTTGAGCTTGGCCAGCTCAGTTGGCAGCGGAGGAGCGTCCGCCTCCATGGCGTGAATCCGCTTGCTGTTCTTCGTCAGTATCGCCGCCAAAGTCGAGCTCTTCCCGTAGCTGCCAAATTCCGTTGGTGTCGTGCTCGTAAAGTCCCATGCTAACCACAGGGAAGGTCGCCCGGTAATCTCTGAGGACCGTTTCGGCCTCGTCGAGGTTTTCCTGGGCTACATCGTGCGCCACCGTGACGTGCGGGTGGTACGGGAAAGGCAGCAAGCGCTCGAGCGGACCGGTTTGAAGTTTCTCGTGCAACTGCACGCACTCTTCAAAGCCTTCTTCCACGTTGACGAACACCACCGGTGAGACGGGCCGGAACGAACCGGTGCCCGAAATGGTGATGTCGAACGGCTCCTGTGTCCGCGCCACCTCCCGCACATGTTCCCGGGTAGCGGCCCAGTCCTGGGTGGGTGTGGTGGTGATCAGCGTGATGTGGGCAGGAATGACCTCGGCCATCGGATCACCGAAAGAGGCCCGCCATTCCTGCAGTTCACGGGCGATCTCCGGGGGGAAACCAAGGATGACACCCACGCACATAGTGTCACCGGCACCGCAATCGGTGCCGGTGACAGCGGGCTGGCGAGAGTGGTCTGGACCGACACCCTTGCGGGCATCGGTCTTGACGTTGAGCTGGCCAGCGGAGCACATGGAGTTAGCGGACTCCCAAGTCGCGGTGTGCATCGCCGCGGTAGGGCAGGAAACCGACCTTGGCATACACATCGGCCAGGGTGGCTGAGGCAATGTCGCGTGCCTTGTCCGCTCCGAGGGCCAAGAGCCGGTCCAGTTCTGCGGGATCGGCCAGGAGTTCGTTGGCTCGCTCCCGGATGGGTGCCAGGTGTTCCGAGACGAGTTCGGCGAGATCAACCTTGAGGTGGCCGTACATCTTGCCCTGGTAGTCGGCCACGATCTTCTCCACCGGTGTTCCGCTGATGGCCGAGTAGATGGTCAGCAGGTTGGAAACGCCCGGCTTGTTCTCGCGGTCGTAGCGGATCTCGGTTTCAGTGTCGGTCACGGCGGACTTGATCCGCTTGGCCACAGTCTTGGGATCATCCAGGAGGTTGATCAGGCCGGCCGGTGATTCCGCGGACTTGGACATCTTGGCAGTGGGGTTCTGGAGATCGTAGATCTTCGCGGATTCCTTCTGGATGAAGGCCTCGGGAACTTGGAAGGTCTCCCCGAACCGGCTGTTGAAGCGGTTGGCCAGGTCCCGGCTGAGCTCCACGTGCTGGCGCTGGTCTTCGCCTACCGGCACGCCATGCGGCTGGTAGAGGAGGATGTCGGCAGCCTGCAGGATCGGGTACGTGAACAGGCCAACGCTGGCGTGGTCAGAGCCCTGCTTCTGTGCTTTGTCCTTGAACTGGGTCATCCTGCCGGCTTCACCCATGCCGGTGATGCAGTTCAGGACCCACGCCAGCTGGGCGTGCTCTGGTACTTGGGACTGGACAAACAGGGTGCACTTGTCCACGTCCACACCGCCGGCGATGTACTGGGCAGCTGTAACCCGGGTGCGTCGCGCAAGTTCGGCAGGGTCCTGCGGCACGGTGATGGCGTGCAAATCCGGGATGAAGTACACGGCGTCGTACTCGTCCTGCATACGGACCCAATTGACCAGGGCGCCCAGGTAGTTGCCCAAGTGCAAGGAGTCGGCGGAAGGCTGCATGCCGGACAGGACACGGTGCTTGGCGCCAACGGGCAGCTTGGTGGACGTTGCGGGCTGGGGTTCGGTCACAGCAGCAGCGGTGCCGGTTTCAGTCGTGGTGGAACTAGTCATGGAGGAAAACCTTAGGGAGCTTAGAGCCGGTAGTCGACTACCAGCGGTGCGTGGTCGGAGAAGCGGGTGTCCCACGATGGCGCCCGGTCCACTACAGCCGAGAAAGCAGCGGCGGCGAGATCCGGTGTGGCCAGGTGGTAGTCGATGCGCCAGCCTGTGTCAGTGTCAAAGGCCTTACCGCGCTGGGACCACCAGGTGTAGGGGCCGGCGACATTTCCTGCCAGGCCCCTGTGGACATCCCTCCATCCGATTTCTTCGCCGAGGAAGCGGTCAAAGTACGCGCGCTCCTCCGGGAGGAAGCCGGCACGCTTAACGTTGCCCTTCCAGTTCTTGATGTCGAGTTCAGTGTGTCCGACGTTGAGGTCTCCCACGACCAAGGCGTGGTCGCTGTGCTTGGCAAGCTCAGGCAGGCGCACGGTCATGGCGTCGAGGAAGCGGAACTTGTCGTCCTGCTTGGGTGTCCCCACCTCTCCGGAGTGCACGTAAGCACTGACGACGGTGAGGGTGGCGGGTTCACCGGCACCGTTGTTCACGGTGTAGTCGGCTTCAACCCAGCGACCGGATGTATCGAAGTAATCGTCGCCGATGCCAACGCGGGTGGCAGTGGGTTCCTCACGGGAAGCAATGGCGACCCCGGCGCGGCCCTTGGCTTCAGCTTCGGAGTGCAGGATGTGCCAGCCGTCGCCGATCAGCTTCCTGACGATGTCATCAGGTGCCCGGACTTCCTGCAGGCAAAGAATGTCTACCTCGCGTGGCTCCAGCCATTCCGCCATGCCGTTCTTGTAGGCAGCCCTGAGGCCGTTGACGTTAACTGATGCGATGCGAAGGAAGTCCTTCTTCAATGCCGTACTCACCCGGTCCACTCTAGTCGATGATGGTGCCGGCTACGGGCTCGTCCGAGCCGCCGGATGACTTGATCATGTCGCGCGCATTGGTGGCCGTAATGGCAATGGTTTCCAGTGCGCGGTTGATGGTGTCCTGGTCCGCGGCGCCGCCCTTGGCGCGTTCCTCATCCACCACGCGGACCTGAACCTGGACGATCTTGAACGAATGGTCCAGTTTGAGGTCCCGGACCTCGTCTGCCTTGCTGCGCTCGGCAACGACGCGCGTGCCGCCGCTGTCGGCCGCGGACGACGACGGCGCGCGGCCTGCTGCGGCGTTAAAGGCGTTCTGCGCTTCGGTCAACTTTGCACCGGCACGCTGCGCGGCCTTGCGAATGCTCAGCACGACGAACGTGGCAAGAGCCAACCAACCGAATGCCACTACTGCCACGACCCAGCCCACAACATCGTTCTGGTTGGCAGCGAAAATGACAGCTACCAGGAAGGCGATGATAACGACGGTCATCCCCAGGCCGCCGATGCGGAAGCCCTTGAACATGCCTTTACCGGCGGGGGACGTGGACGGGTGCGGGTCACCGAGAGATTGCATGAACCTATTCTCTCAAACGCACAAAGGTGCCCGTGCCCGCTTCCACGGACGGCGAACACCGGCCCCCAAGCCCCGGGTTTTTGTACAGCTAACGCCCCCAAGATGCCGCTTTCGGGGCATTAGCTGTACAAAAACTCCATCACTTCAGGAACAGTTGGCGCAGCCTTCCGGTGGTCAGCATGATGCCGAGCGCGATCATCACCAGGTAGTAGCCCACGTGGATGGCGGTGGCCGGGCTGAACGAGCCCACGCTGATCTGCCGCAGCAGCTCCACGCCGTGCCACAGGGGCATGGCCTGGATGAACCACTGGATGACCTGCGGGTAGACGCTGAGAGGGTAGAACGTGGCACTGAAAAGGAACATGGGCAGCAGGAAGAAGTTGATCCAGTCCATCTGCTGGAACGTCTTCATGAAGCTGGTGATGCCCATCCCGAAGCTCGCGAACCCGAAGGCGATCAGCACCGAGGCGGGAATGACCAGGATGGCCCACCAACTGGTCAGCAACCCCATCACCCCCATGACGGCCGTGAATCCGGTGGCATAGAGCAGCCCGCGCAGGAGGGCCAGGAAGATCTCGCCGATGGCAACGTCCAGCGGCCCCAGGGACGTATAGAGCATGCCCTGGTAGAGCTTGGCGAAGTTCATCTTGAAGAAGACGTTCCACGTGGAGTCGTAAATGGCCCCGTTCATGGCCGAGACCGCCAACAGCGCCGGGGCAATGTAGGCCGCGTAGCTGATCTCCTCGCCGCCCGGACCTTGGACCGTGCCCACGATGGAACCCATGCCCACGCCCATGGCCAGCAGGAACAGCACGGGCTCAAAGAACCCGGAAACCATCACCAGCCAGGTGCTGCTTTTGGCCGCCATCAGCCCACGGCCCACCACTGCCTTGGCATTGCGTGAGTACAGCGAGCCAAACTTGCGCTCACGGGCAAGGTCCGTAACGCTGTGGCCACCTGTCAGGACACTCATGAGCCCATCCTTTTCACGAACTGGCGCCGGACAAGCAGCCACCCTACGGTAGCGGTCACCAGCAGGAAGACCACGTGGATGATGGTCAGCACAGGGTTTTGGTCCATTCCATAGGTGAAGACCCGCCCCAGTTCGGTTCCGTGCCACACTGGCGAAATCCAGCCGATCCAGCGGACCGCTATGGGCAACGAATCGAGGGGGAAGAACGTCCCCGAGAACAGGAACAGCGGCATGACAATGAAGCGCTGCACCAACGCGAACTGTCCCTTGTCCTGTTTGATGCTGGCGGCATAGGCCATGAGCGGCAGCCCGAAGGACAGTGCCGCCACCGTCGCCACAATGGCCGATACCCAGCCCCAAGGGCTTGGCGAAGCACCAAAAAGTGCCACCACCACGAAGTACACCACCGATTGCAGGAGGAACCTGAGGGTGCTGGCCATGATGTGGCCACTGGCAATTTGCTCCGGAATCAGCGGCGAGGCATGCGGACCGTAGAACACCCGTCGCCATTTGAAGCCGTCCATGATGGGGTAGGAAAACTCCCCCGACGCCGTCATCACGGCTGCGGAGACCAGCAAAGCCGGCGCCACGAACTCCAGGTAGCTGACACCGCCAAACGTGGCTTCACTGTTCGCATCCACCAAGCTGGCGAGCCCAACTCCCATGGCGAACAGGTACGCCACCGGCTGACCCACGCTGTACAGGACCACGGACCAGCCGTAGTTCCGCATGACGCGGAGGACCTGCTCCGCATAAAAGAAGGCGCCCCAGCGTCGCGCCCGGGCAGCCGAAACCTCCGGTGAGTGGGCCCGCAACGGGCGCTCCGCCGTCGTGATCGGCTTGTTCGCCGGGTCAGTCAACGAGGCTCCTGCCGGTCAGCCGCAGGAACACGTCCTCCAGCGATGAGCGGCGCACCAGCGACGTCACCGGACGCAGCCCGCGGGCACTGACCTGCTCCAGTGCGGCCTCGCCGTCGTGCGCGTAGATCAGCACGCGGTCAGGCAGCGTCTCCAACCTCTCGCCGATGCCTTGAAGTTCGACGCCGATGGTGGCGTTCCGCTCGGACCCGAACCTGAGCTCAAGTACTTCGCGCGAGGAGTGCTCGCGGATGAGGTTGGCCGGAGATCCCTCTGCCATGATCCTGCCCTTGTCCACCACGATCAGGCGGTCGCAGAGTTGCTCGGCCTCGTCCATGTAGTGCGTGGTGAGGATGAGCGTGACTCCGCTTTCCTTCAGCCGGAACAGCCGGTCCCAGAGGATGTGCCGAGCCTGCGGATCAAGGCCCGTGGTGGGCTCGTCCAGGAGCAGGATCCGGGGCTCGTTGATGAGCGACCGGGCGATGGTGAGCCGCCGCTTCATGCCGCCGGAGAGCGCGTCCACCTTGGAGTTGGCTTTGTCCGTCAGCTGCGCGAACTCCAGGAGCTCGTCCGCTTTCGGGCGCAGATAGCTCAGGGGCAAACCGAAGTACCGCCCGTAGACAATCAGGTTCTCGCGGACCTTGAGCTCTTCATCCAGGTTGTCCTGCTGCGGGACCACGCCCAGGTGCGCCCTCACTTCGGGGCCGTGGGATTCGGGATCCAGGCCCATGATGCTGAGTGAGCCGGAGGTCCGCTGGGAGACGCCGCCAATCATTTTCATGGTGGTGGATTTACCGGCGCCGTTGGGGCCCAGCAGCCCGAAGGACTCCCCCGCAGGTACGTCAAAGGAGATGTTGTCCACGGCGGTGAGATCACCATAGGTCTTGGTGAGGTTCCGCGCGCTGATGACGGTTGGTCGGTTCATGTCGACGCTGGTTCTCGACGATTCGGCTTGTGTTTCAGAGCGGGTTGCTTCATTGTGCACCCTCAGCAGACTAGTAGCGCCCACCGACATGTGAAAGGGCTCTTGCACATATTGTTGCAAGAGCCCTCTCGTTTAGCGCGTGTGAACCTAGGCGATGCCTGCCTGGCGCTCTGCGCTCTCCACGACGTTAGCGAGCAGCATGGCACGGGTCATCGGACCCACGCCGCCCGGGTTCGGGGACAGCCAGGCGGCGACGTCGGCAGCGGCCGGATCCACGTCTCCGGTGACAACAGCTTTACCGTTGCCATCGTCCACGCGGCTGACGCCGACGTCGAGCACGATTGCGCCCGGCTTGAGGTCTTCAGCCTTGATCATGTGCGGCACGCCGGCAGCGGCAATCACGACGTCGGCCTGCTTGAGTTCTGCGGGCAGGTCCACCGTTCCGGTGTGGGCCAGGATGACCGTGGCGTTGACTTCCTTACGGGTCAACAGGAGGCCGATGGGGCGGCCGATGGTGACGCCGCGGCCAACCACCAGGACACGCTTGCCCTTGAGTTCGATGTTGTGGCGGCGGAGCAACTCCACACAGCCCTTGGGCGTGCAGGGCAGCGGGGACTTCATCTCGCCGTTCACGTTGGCCACCAGGCGGCCAAGGTTCATGGGGTGCAGGCCGTCGGCGTCCTTGTCCGGGTCCATGGCTTCCAGGATGACGTCCTGGTCAATGTGTTTGGGAAGCGGAAGCTGGACGATGTAGCCAGTGCATTCGGGGTTGTCGTTGAGCTCGCGGACAACCTCCAGGAGGTCTTCCTGGCTGATGTCCTCGGGGAGGTCGCGGCGGATGGACTGGATGCCAACCTCGGCGCAGTCCTTGTGCTTGCCGCCGACGTACCAGGTACTGCCGGGGTCCGAGCCCACCAGGATGGTGCCCAGGCCGGGGACGATTCCCTTGGCGGCCAGGACGGAAACGCGAGTGGTCAGTTCTGCCTTGATGGCTGCGGCGGTGGCCTTGCCGTCAAGGATCTGTGCGGTGGACTGTGTCATTCCATCTGCTCTTTCTGGTGGGTGACCTATGTTCGAAAGCCTTTGACAGGCTCATGCCAACGGGACCCGCCGCCGTAGGTGTGGCGGCGGATCCCGTAGGCTCCGGTTCAGTGCCCGGGTGATGCTTTAGCAGCGAGGCCGTTTACCACTGCTCGTGCTGCGGGTACAGCGGGAAGTCAGCGGCCAGTTTGTCGACGCGGGCCTGGAGGCTTTCGACGTCGGCGGCGGAGCCTGCCTTGAGCGCGGTGGCGATGATCTCGGCAACCTCGGTGAACTCGGTGGCACCGAACCCGCGGGTAGCCAGGGCAGGCGTACCGATGCGGAGGCCGGAGGTGACCATCGGCGGGCGGGGATCGAACGGAACAGAGTTGCGGTTCACAGTGATGCCCGCCGAGTGCAGGAGGTCTTCGGCCTGCTGACCATCCAGCTGCGAGTTGCGGAGGTCAACCAGGACCAAGTGAACGTCGGTGCCGCCGGTCAGGACCGAAACTCCGGCCTCGGCAACATCGGACTGGTTCAGGCGGTCTGCGATAATCTTGGCACCTTCGAGGACGCGCTCCTGGCGTTCCTTGAACTCCTCGCCAGCGGCGATCTTGAACGCGACAGCCTTGGCCGCGATCACGTGCATGAGCGGCCCGCCCTGCTGGCCCGGGAAGACGCTGGAGTTGAGCTTCTTGGCCCACTCCTGCTTGCCAAGGATCACACCGGAACGCGGACCTGCGAGGGTCTTGTGCACCGTGGAGGTGACGACGTCGGAGTACGGGACCGGGCTCGGGTGCAGACCGGCTGCAACCAGACCGGCGAAGTGCGCCATGTCCGTCCACAGGAGTGCGCCAACTTCGTCCGCGATGGAGCGGAAGGCAGCAAAGTCGAGGTGGCGGGGGTACGCGGACCAGCCGGCGATGATGACCTGGGGCTTCTCAGCGATGGCCTGCTCGCGGAGCTTGTCCATGTCAATGCGGAAGTTGTCTTCTTCAACCTGGTAGGCAGCTACGTTGTAGAGCTTGCCGGAGAAGTTGAGCTTCATGCCGTGGGTCAAGTGACCGCCGTGTGCCAGGGAAAGACCAAGAATCTTATCGCCCGGGGTGATCATGGCGGACAGTGCTGCAGCGTTTGCCTGGGCGCCGGAGTGCGGCTGGACGTTGGCGTACTCCGCGCCGAACAGTTCCTTGACGCGGTCGATGGCGAGCTGCTCAGCGACGTCGACGTATTCACAACCGCCGTAGTAGCGGCGGCCCGGGTAGCCCTCGGCGTACTTGTTGGTCAGGACGGAGCCCTGGGCTTCCATCACCGCGCGGGGCGCAAAGTTTTCGGACGCAATCATTTCCAGGGTGCCGCGCTGGCGGCCAAGTTCCTGGTTGAGGACTGCTGCGATCTCGGGATCGAGATCGGCGAGCGACTGGTTGCTGACAGACGCGGAAGTGGTTGTGGTAGTCACGGAAATCTCCTGGCTAGGCAACGGGTGGTGCTACAGGTCAGGCTACCGGCAGCAGCATTCCCGCGCCCCTTTTTTGACGGAGGGATCGGTCACGTGCGTGCAGCGGTAAGACATGACCCTCGGCCCAGGCGTACGATCCGTGGTCTTCATGATTGCCGCTCCCTGGTGGTAGTCCACCCAACGCCAGTTGCTACCCGTTAACAGTACAACAACGCAGCACAGGTAGGCTTGATCGTGTGACTGAATCCACCGCTTTCGTAGTAACACTTTCCTGCCCCGACCGCCCCGGCATCGTCCACGCGGTAGCCGGAGCCCTGCTGGAGGCCGGCTGCAATATCGCCGATTCCCAGCAGTACGGAAGCCCCAGCACAGGCAACTTTTTCATGCGCGTGGAGGCATCGACGTCGTCCTCCCAGGACGAACTGGCCACCGCGCTGCGTCCTGTAGCCGAATCGTTCGGTATGACCTGGCAGATCAATCCTGTTGGCGAAAAGGTCCGCACCATCATCCTGTGCTCCAAGGACGCGCACTGCCTGAACGACCTCCTGTTCCAGCAGCGCACCGGCACCCTGCCCATCGACGTGCCGGCCATCGTGTCCAACCACCGGGACCTTGAGTCGTTGGCGGAGTTCTACGGCATTCCGTTCCACCACATCCCAGTGACGCCGGAAACCAAGCCGCAGGCCGAGGCGGAGCTCCTGAAGCTCATCGCCGAACACGACGTGGAACTGACCGTCCTGGCCCGGTACATGCAGGTCCTCTCCAACGATCTCTGCACGGAGTTGAACGGCAAGGCCATCAACATCCACCACTCGTTCCTTCCCTCCTTCAAGGGCGCCAAGCCGTACCACCAGGCCCACGCCCGCGGTGTGAAGATCATCGGCGCCACCGCCCACTATGTGACGGCGGACCTGGACGAGGGGCCGATCATCGAGCAGGAAGTCATCCGCGTTGACCACGCCCGCACAGCTGCACAGTTTGTCCAGATGGGCCGCGACGTCGAAGGCCGTACGCTGACCCAAGCAGTTCAGTGGCACGCCGAACACCGCGTGCTCCTGGACGGCACCCGGACCGTGGTGTTCAACTAGCGCCACTCCTAAGCTGAGGGTATGCACGGCATTCCCGAGGCCGACCACGAAGCAGACCTGGCCGCCTTCTACGACCGCCAGGCTCCGGTCCGGAACACCCGTGCGCTGACGCCGCATCGGGTTCAGTGCCGGGAGTGGTTCATCCGGCTGCTGAAGACCGAACACCGGCATTCATTGTTCGAGCTCGGATGCGGCACGGGTGTTGAGGGCGTGGAGTTTGTCCGGGCAGGGCTGCACTACACCGGCGTGGACTTGTCCTCGGAGAGCGTTCACGTGGCGTGCTCGGCCGGGCTGGAGGCGTCGGTTGCGAGCGGGCGCAGCCTGCCGTTTGCGGATTCCGTGTTCTCGGCCGTGTGGACCATGAGCACTCTGCTTCATGTCCCCAACAGCGGAATTCACGACGTCGTCCGCGAACTGGCGCGGGTCGCCGCACCTGGTGCGCCAATCGCCGTCGGGCTCTGGTCAGGTGAGGACTGCGAGGTCCTCAACCCGGAGGACCTCGACGAACCGCGGCGGTTCTTCAGCCGCCGCAGTGACGACACCGTGCGCCGGACCTTTGGTGAGCACGGCTCGATCGAGCATTTCCGGACGTGGCCTGAGGGTGTGGGAGTGGAGTCCGGTCCCGGCGCGGGCAACTGGGTCCAGCACTACCAATTCCTGGTCCTCCGCACCCCCGCACCCAACTGCGACCTACTTGGGAAGTAGGCTGGCTCCATGGCCCCCTCATACACTTTCGCCGGAGACACCCCGGCCATCCATGAATCCGCCTTCGTTGCGCCCACTGCGTCCATCATCGGCAAGGCAACATTGGCCCAGGACTCCAGCGCCTTCTACGGCGTCTCCGTCCGCGCAGACACAGCCGCCATCAACGTCGGCGCCGGTTCCAACCTCCAGGACAATGTGGTCCTGCACGCTGACCCTGGCTTCCCGTGCAGCGTCGGCGAGCGCGTCTCCGTGGGGCACAGCGCGGTGGTCCACGGCTGCACTGTGGAGGACGACTGCCTGATCGGCATGAGCGCCACCATCCTCAACGGCGCAGTGATTGGCACGGGCTCGCTCATTGCCGCCGGAGCCGTGGTCCTGGAAGGCACAATCATTCCGCCCCGCTCCCTCGTGGCCGGAGTTCCCGCCAAGGTCCGCCGTGAACTCACGGACGAGGAATTCGAGGGCGTGAAGCACAACGCAGCCCACTACAAGGAACTCGCGGCGGCGCACCGGGAAATGCACGCATAAACGCTGAATGCGCGAGGCCTGGCCGGGATCAGTCCAGGGAAATCGGGCCCAGTTCGTCCAGCAGGTCACCCGGTCCCGGGTTCCCGGCAACGGAGGAGCCACCCAGGTGGTTCACCACGCCCCACACAGCGTTGAGGCCAGTGGTCACGGCACCCTCTGCCCAACCGGCGGTGAAGGAAACATCATCCCCGGCGAGGAAGATGCCACGCTGGCTCTCCGGCAGCTGATCCTGCTTGAAGTGTGTGAACAGACGCTGCTGGTACCGGTAATGGCCCGGCAGGTTGGCCTTGAAGGCGCCCATGAAGTTGGGGTCGGCCTCCCACGACACAGTGATCGGCTGCCCAACGATGTGGCTGGCGATGTCCACACCCGGGTAGATCTGCTGCAGCGAATGCAGCATCAGCTTGACCCGCTCCTCAGCACTCAGGGCCAGCCACTTCAGCGCGTCATCGTTCCACGTGTAGGACAGGAGCATGACAGCGGGCTTGTCCGGGCCGTCGTCGAGCAAGTACGTTGCCCGGTTGAGGCGGTCGGTGAGCGTCATGGACAGGACTTCCCGCCCGGTCTCCGGGTCGATGTCCTTCCAGAACGGCCGGTCCACCATCACGAACGTCTTGGATGACTGCATGTAGTGCGAGCGCTCGATAGCGGTCCACAGCTCTGCCGGGAACAGCGCTTCCTCCGTGTGGATGCGCGTGGACAGCAGCCAGGACTGGCACGTGGTCACCACGGCCTGGTAAGTGGCTTCGCGACCCCAGTTTTCGCGGACCAGGAGGTCGCCGTTCTCTGCGCGGCGGATGTTGTCCACGGCACCGCGGGGCGATCCGGAGTGCGGTGACGCCAGCGAGGTGCCTTCCGGCCAGTAAGTAAGGTTCGACGGCGCGTGGTTCCAGAGTGCCTCGGGGAGCCTTTGCGCTCCTCCCGCGATGGAGCGGTGCTGGTCGTCCGCGTCGGTGTAGACCACGCGGAGGATTTCGAGGATGGAGTTGGGGAAGTCGGTGTCCCAGCCGCCGGTGCCGAAACCCACTTGCCCGAAGGCCTCTCGGTGCGCGAAGCCCGCTTCCTTAAAGGACTTGCTGGCCGCGATGAAGCCGTAGAAGGTCTGTTCGTCGAGCTCCGGGAGCAGCGCGTTCCAGAGTTCCTTGATCCGCTTGGTGTCACGGGCCTTGATGGCTTCCTGCATTTCGGCGAAGGCTGCGCCGTCGTTGACTGCCGCCTTCCAGGCCTCTGCCACTTCGCGGAAGAACTCAGGAAGTTCCTCGGCCGTCGTGGCGTAGTGCTTCTTGCCCGCCAGCTCGATCACGGTGCTGGACGTTGCCGGCGCCATGGGGTTGGGGAACTCGTTCGTGTTCAAGCCGAGCAGGTCCACGTAGTGGTAGAAGGCCTTGCCGGACACCGGGAACCGCATGCCACCAAGGTCCGCCACGACGCCGGGAGCCGAGGGGAAGCTGGCCGTCCGGAGTCGGCCACCGATTTGGTCGGCCTCGTAGATGACCGGCTTGAGGCCGAGCTTCATGAGTTCATAGGCAGTGACCAGCCCGGACAGGCCGGCGCCGATGATGGCCACCTCCGTGCCGTAGAGCTCCTCGGGGACTGAGCCCAAGCCGTCCGGGTGCGCCAGATAGTGGTCATAGCTGAAGGGAAAGTCCGGGTTCAGCATGGTGATGGGTGCTTGGGCGGCCGCGTCCGCGGGGGCTTCGACGAGCGGAAGTTCAGTGGCGATGGTCATGAGTTTTCTGCTTTCACAGGTTCCGGGCTCACGGCCCTGGTGGTTAGTTCACGGTAGTCCTGCTCGCTGAGCGCGGCTATCTTTGAGTTCCGGCGTCCGTAGCCGAAGTAGATGGCGATGCCCACCAGCATCCACACGCCGAAGGTGATCCAGGTATCGGCGCCGAGGTTGAGCATCAGGTAGGCGCACATGAGTGTGCCCAGGATCGGCGTGATCGGGTACAACGGCACCCGGAAGCTGCGTTCAAGGTCGGGCCGGTTACGCCTCAGGTAGATGACTGCCACGTTGACCAGGGCGAAGGCGAAGAGCGTGCCGATGCTGGTGGCATCCGCCAGCGCACCAAGCGGGACCAAGCCTGCGGTGAGGGCGACGGCGGTGCCAATGATCAGCGTCCCGGCCACCGGAGTGCCGGTACGGCGGGAAACGCGGCCGAAGACTTTGGGCACCATGCCGTCGCGGGACATGGAGAGCATGATGCGGGTCTGGCCGTAGAGAACCGTCAGCACAATGCTGGCGATCGCAAGCACAGCGCCGATGGAGAAGACCAACGCGATCCACGGCTGGCCGGTAATCTCGTGCAGGATCTGCACCAGGGCAGCTTCCGTACCGTCGAACCAGTCCCAGGGACGGGCACCGATGGCTGCGACGGCAACCAGGACGTAGATGCTGGTGACGATCACCATGGAGAGCATGATGGCCCGGGGCAGGTCGCGCTTGGGGTGCTTCGCTTCTTCGCCGGCGGTGGAGGCGGCATCGAAGCCGATGTAGGAGAAGAAGACGCTGGACGCGGCAGCTGAAACACCGGCGGCGCCCATGGGCAGGAGCGGCTCGAAGTTGCCTGCGTTGAAGGCGGTGAAGGCCACGGCGCAGAAGAAGATCAGAATGCCCACCTTGATGATGACAATGGCCGTGTTGATCCATGCGCTCTCCCGCGCACCGCGTACCAGCAGGACCATGGCCAGCACCACGATGACCATCGCGGGGAGGTTTACTACGCCGCCGTCGCCGGGCGGTTGGCTCACAGCATCCGGGAGGAACTGTCCAAACGCCGCCAACGTCTCGTTGACGTACTGCCCCGCACCAACCGCAACTGCGGCCACGGAGACCGCGTACTCCAGCACCAGGCACCAACCGCAGATCCAGGCCATGCCCTCGCCCATGGTGGCGTAGGAATAGGAGTAGCTGGAGCCTGCCACGGGGACCAGGCCCGCCATTTCCGCGTAGGACACGGCGGAGAGCAGCGCAGCGAGGCCGGCGATGACGAAGGAGATCCAAATAGCTGGCCCTGCCAGCGGCACGGACTCGCCAAGGATGACCAGGATGCCGGTACCGAGGGTGGCGCCAACGCTGATCATGGTCAGCTGGAGGACGCCGAAGCTGCGGACCAGCGGTGTACCGCCTTCGCTGCTTCCAGCCTCGCTGACCATCTGGCCAATGGGTTTGCGGCGCAGAAGCTGGGCTCCGAGGCTCGGCCTCGTGACGCTCCCCGCCGCTGGGTTTTTGGTGTTCACAGGCACAGTCACCCTTGACGTCCCTTCAAAGTAGTTTCGATTTCCCCTCCACAAGACTGGCATGTGAGCCACCTCTCACCGCGGTGCAAAATGACCTATAGTGTTCAACCATGAGACGTAATGCACACTATCAAGCGGCTGCCCCGGCAACCCTTTCCGGACAGGTCACCGTGGACCTGTCTGCTATTTCAGACAATGTCCACGCCTTGAAAAGGCGCACCGAAGCCCCGTACTTCATGGCCGTCGTGAAGGGCAACGCCTACGGTCATGGACTGGTGGAAGTGGCCCAAACAGCAGTGGATTCGGGGGCTGATTGGCTCGGAACCGCACAGCTCACCGAGGCCATCACGCTCCGCCAAGCGGGCATCACCGTACCTATCCTTTCTTGGCTTTATCTGGCATCCCAGACAAGCTCCACCATCCTTGAGGCGCTGGAAAACGACATCGATGTTTCCCTCGGAAGCGTCAACCAACTGGAGGTGCTGGCAGGGATCGCGAAACGCCTTGGCCGTCCCTCCGTCGTGCATCTGGAACTGGACAGCGGCCTGAGCCGTGGCGGCGCGCGCAAAGAAGATTGGGCCGAACTCGTAGCCCGGGCGCGGCAGGCCGAACTGGACGGAACCCTTCGCGTTCGAGGCCTCTGGACCCACCTGGCCTGGGCCGACGTCCCCGCACATCCAGGAAACGCCACCGCCGTCGCGGAATTCGAGGACGCTGTCCGGGAAGCCCTGGATGCGGGCCTGAAGCCCGAACTCCGGCACGTGTCCAGCTCCGCCAATATCCTGGACCGGCCCGAATTCCACTTCGACATGGTCCGGGCGGGGCTCGCCATCTATGGACTTGCTCCGGCCGACCACCTGGACCCGGCAGACTTCGGATTGCGGCCGGCGCTCAGCGTGACGGCGCCGCTGGTCATGGTCAAGAAAGTTCCGGCCGGCACCGGTGTGAGCTACGAACACCAGGCCATCACCTACGAACCCCGGTACCTCGGCCTCATCCCGCTCGGCTACGCGGACGGCATCCCCAAGGGCATCAGCGGCCGCTCCGTGGTGAACATCGCAGGACGCAGCGTGCCCGTGATCGGCAAGGTCTGCATGGACCAGTTCATGGTGGACCTCGGCCCGGATGCTTCGGGAATCGACGTCGGCGACACCGCCGTGCTGTTCGGTGACCCTGCGTGCGGGGCGGCCAGCGCCGATGACTGGGGTGCCGCAATAGGAAGCCACGGGGACGAGATCATCAACAGGATCGCGCCCCGCCTGCCCAGGGCGTACGCTACCAGCGCGTACCAGTGCCCCGACTACCAGGAGCCGGCAGCCGCCGGGCAGGGCCATGTCGCCTGAGCCCGCCACCGCCCGCCTGAGTTTTGTCACGCTCGAACAGTTCCTGGAGCAGCTGCCGCCGGAGTTGAAACTACTTCACGACGGCGGCAGCGGCACCTCGCTGCTCCGGTGGGTGGAGCCCAGTGAGCTTGAGGACCCCACTCCGTACCTGCCGGAGGGTGAATTTCTGTTGACCGCCGGGCTGCCTTTCCTTGGGAAAGGTGGCTCGGCGGCGAAGGTGGATGCCTACGTCCAGCGGCTGGTGGATGCCAAGGTGGCGGCGCTGGGCTTCGGGATTAGGCCCTATTTCGACGCCGTCCCCGACGCTTTGGTGGATGCCTGCCGCCGGCACAACCTCACCTTGTTCGAAATTCCGGAATCACTGCCCTTCGCGGCGATCGGGCTGGAATTCTCCCAGCTCCTGGAAACGGACAACGCCAGGGTCTTCCGGCAACTGGCCGACACCAACCGCCAACTCATGCGGGCAGTCCTCTCCCCCAGGCCCGAGCACGAACTGCTCGCGGCCCTGGTTCAGCGGGTGCCCGTATGGGCCGTCCTTGTTGGCGCGGACGGGCGGGTCCGGGCCCGCGGGCACAATGCCGGCGGGCAGGGAGCCTCCGGGCACCATGCCGGCGGCAGCACCGGCGTCGAGCATTCTTTGTTGGCGCCGATGCTGGAGCGGCTGTTGTCCGGCAGCGGTCCGCGGGTGGAGATGGACGGTTTTGACCAGCCGGGATCGGCATTGGTGTTCGGTCATCCTCTGCGCAGCACCAAGGACGCGAACTTGGGTGCACTGATCCTCGGCTCGGATACGCCACTGACGCCGGCCCAGAACAACGTGGTGCAGTCGGCTGTGGGGTTGCTGGAGCTGCTGGTGCGGCAGCGGACCAGCGGTTCGCTTGCTCCGAGCCAGTTGGCTACGGCGGTTCTGCTGCATCCGGATTCGATAACCTCCGGCGGGACCAAGCATGTCAACGGGCTGAAGGACCTGCTGGCGCAGAGCCTGTCCTCCACCCGCTCGGCACAGATGCGCGTGGTGCAAGGCATCAGGGTGGATGGCGCCGCTGACGACGGACCGGTTCGCGAGCTACTGCAATGGCGGAGGCTGTTCGACACCAAACTCGTAGAGATCACCGAGTACGGCTTCGCGGCAATCACACGCCTGAGGGTTGATGATTCCCTGCTGGCCGACGTCGAAAAACTGGGGTGGCGCTTGGTGATCGGTGAACCAACGGAACTTCCCGGGCTCACTGCGGCCTATCAGCGTGCCAGTTCGCTCCGCAGCCGGGTACTTTCCAGCGGCATGAGCGCGCGCGTGGATGAAGTGACGTGGTCCGTTGCGGGCCTTTTGGGGCGCGAAGCCGGAACCATGCTGGCGGAGCGGCTCCTTTCGCCCGTGCTCTCGCTGGAACCTGACCGGCGCGATCCGTTGCTGGCTGTCCTCCGCGGCTGGCTCAGCGAAAACGGCAGCTGGGACGCCTCGGCGAAACTGCTGGGGTTGCACAGGAACAGCGTCCGGCGGCAGATCGGCGTGCTCGGTGAGCTGCTGGACATGGACCTCAACCAAGCACAGGTGCGTGCAGAGCTGTGGTTCGCGTTGCAGTACGTGGAGGAGTTGGCGAACTCCACGGATGTGGCGGGCACCACCTAGATGACACCGAATTCTTCTGTGCAAGCGGTTTTCACCACTCATTTTCGGCGCTATTGGCACCTATTTTGGCTGTCGGGCGGCTAGGGGGCTGCTCAAGGTGTCTAGCCTCCTCGTGGGTGCCGAATCTCATCGGCGCCGTACAGATCATCATTTCCGAGGGGGAAATATGCTCGCTACAACAGCAGTACAGGCCACCAGCACCGTGGCCGCAATCAGGAGCAAAATCGACCATATGGTCATTCGTTACGACGGTTGGTTCCTCGTCGTGCTCGCTGTTCTTATGGTCCTCGCATTCGCGATTCTGGGCGCCATGGCCATCTGATGCCTGACGTCCGGCCGTGGACGGTTCGTCGGCAACTGGAGTTGGAGCCAGTGGGGCGTTTCCGTCTGGGTGGAGTGCGTCTAGTCGTCAGATAACCGCGGTGGTGTCATCGTCGTGCGATGCCACCACAGCCAGATCATGGAGCCAAAGCCCAATGCCCCTTACTGTCGACCACATCGATTATGCGTACAACTTTCAGAAGCAAGTCCTGCATGACGTCTCACTCAGCATTTCCGGAAACAGAATCATGGGTCTTATCGGTCCCAACGGATCAGGCAAGTCAACCCTCATAAAGGTGATTTTGGGCCTACTGCAAATGCAGGGTGGCAGCGTCCACATCAACGGGCACAGGAATTCCAGTCGCAGTGCGAAAATGTCTGCAATGTACCTCTCGAGCAATGATTACCTGCCCGAGTTCCTAACCGGCGAAGAATACCTTCGATTCATGCATGGTCTCTACACTGAACCGCTCGATCTGAATGTCCTTGGTCATCACTTTGACCGCTATTCAATGAGTGGTCGCCACCGTGACCTCATTGAGGACTACTCCCATGGAATGCGCAAGAAACTCCAGCTCATTGCCGCATTCATGCTGGAACGTCGTCTCACTGTTATCGATGAGACACTCAATGGAGTGGACATCGAATCAGTAAAGATCTTCGAAAAAGACGTCCGGAATCTCGCAAGCGATGGGCGCTCGGTACTCTTGTGCAGCCATGACTTCAACGTTCTTGAGAATGTGGCCGATGACGTTACCGTCCTCATCCAAGGCGCCCTGGTCTTCCAAGGGGACCTGGGTTCAGTCAACAAGGACTATGGCAACCTCTCGGTCCTTGCTTCTGAGTACATCCAGTCAATGGAAGTCGAGTAGATGCGGCTCGAAAGCATTGTCCTGTTGTTTCGATTATTTTGGACATTCATTCTCCGGCAGGTTCTGGGACGTGGACTCCTGGCCTCGAGAGCAATGCGAATCGCTGGCGCCTCTATTGTGCTGCTCGGATTTGCGGGATTCAATGTTCTCAGCTACACGGTGATGCGGCAGTATCTCGGTGGAACTGATTTATTCGAACCCGTCCTCGCAATCGCCAACGTTTCGGTGGGTTTTTGGGTCCTCATTGCGTACACGCTGATACGGGTCCTCTTCTTGAAGGCGGATGAACTTCTAAAGTTGTCCTTTCACCTTCCTGCCACCAACAAGGAACGAACGCTTGCCTTCGCTTTGTTCGAGGCATCGGTGGTGGCAGTGATGACGGTTTTCGTTTTCGGCGCATTCTCGATATCAACGGTGCTTCTTGAGGGCCCGGATTTCATTACGAAGATTGCGGTGTCCATTTGGCTTCCGGTAGCGACTGTTTATCTTCTCCTCAGCCTGGCCTACTATCTCTTGGAACGCAGCCTCCTCATCATGCGGCTGGCACGGCTCCGAGGACTACTGGTACCGATTGTCCTGGCGATAGGCCTCTCAGTTCTGTTCCCCTATACGAATGAGCAGACGGCGGTGATTGCCGAGAGCTTCGTCGAGGGGCGTGACTACAGTTCGCCGCTGCTGGTGTACTCCACACTTGAAAAGAACTTCGGATTGTGGCTCGCGGTGGTGAGCTTTGCCGCAGCCTCCATGGCCGTTATTGCCGGCATCGTGGCCGCTGCTCCCGGAGCGTACGTCCCCCTCCGTCGCTTCATCATCTTGCTTCCTTCCGAGATTGCAACGTGGAGGCTGGGGGCCTACACGCTGGTGCTGTTCCGCAGCTTCGAAACACTAGTTTCCGTCATCTTCGTCTTAGCGTTTTCGCTGTTTGCATGGCTGCAACACATTGTCATTCCACCCTATGTTTTGGCTCTCATTACATTTCAGGGCGTGTACGCCTATGTAAATTCTGAACCATTGCGGCGCATGTCAGTGCTGCACGTCAGCGCGTGGAGGAACTACGCGAGCATCCTCGGCTCGCAGATAATCCTCTGGGTTACGGTCGCGATTCCGGTTACCGCGGCCAGCCTTGCTCAAGGCATTGAGCTCTCTGCGTGTTTGCCCGTAGCAGGATTCTGCCTCAGCAATATTCTTATCTCCACCCTCATAGGTATTGCGTTTCCACCGGAAAAGGGGAACCCATTCACTGTTCTGGTCGGTGCGGTGCTGGCCATTATCGTCATCTTGACGATCACGCTCGGCCTCAACGTATTCAATCTCGAACCGGCGATAAGCGCAGTAGTTTACTCAGTTCTAAATATCTTGGTTGTGACGTACAGCATCCTCGGCATGCAGAGGATGGAAAGGATTCGACGCCATGAAGTGGCTTCTTAGAGTTATCACGGCATTTTCAGTGTCATTTGTGATCACCATGGCAATGGTGGTGGCAGGATTCATCATGGCCATGTTTTCCACTATGGACGTGGGCGTCAGAAAATTTGGGCTTTTCGGTGCCATCTTCTTCGAGGCCCACGAGCAAGCCAGCGGCGCAACGGCCTTGGAAATTGGGGTCGCCGACGGCACACCCATTGCGATCATCTTCGGCATCTTCTTCGTTTTTTGCGTGGCGGTCACTGTAGTCCTTGAAAAGCTCAAGCTCCGCAAAAAGCAACTGCTGCAGGCACAGCAGCGGTGAATCTCAGCACGGTTCCCATTGACGAGGTCAAAGTCATGGTGGCCGTCAAAAGCCTGGTTTGGGCCGTCCGCGTTCCGGCCGCCGCAGTGGCTGCCGGCTTCACTGCCTGCGCAGTCACCGCGGTGGCGGGGATTCCCGGGATTCTGCAACCGGCCTTTTGGCTGCTGATCCATGCATCCTGCCTGCTGATCGGCTTTGTGATTCACGAGGGCTCCCACGTCCTCGGCCTCAAGCTGACCCCGGGAATTACCCACGTCACCTTTGCGAGCACACTGCTGAGATTCTCAGTCATTCCCATGGGAAGACTCGTGGGTTGGCAGGCAGCACTTATTGCCCTGGCCGGCCCCTTGGCGGCGTGTGTCGCAGGGGTCCCGGTTGCCTTGGCGCTGCCTGACTATGCACTTCACTGGTGGTTCTTCCTTCACGCCATATTCTTGTTGCCACTTTTCGGCGACGGCAGAAGCCTGGTCAAAGGCCTACTAGCATGGCGGCGGCAAGTACACCTGCTTCAGGTTGACCCCTAGCCCTGCCTGTCCTGCCATTGCCCGTACAGTTCCGGCCTGCGCTCACGAAGGTACGGGACTTCCTCACGCGCGGCTTTGACCGCTTCCGCGCCTACCTCGGCGAACAGCAAAGCTGAACCTTCCCCGGCGGCAGCCAGTAGAGAGCCGTCAGGACCGGCCACAACGCTGCCACCCAGGAAGGTGTACACATCCTCGTGTCCGGAGTGGTTGGCGTAGGCCACGTTGAGTTGGCTCTCCAGGGCACGGGCTCGGATGAGTACTTGCGGCACGTTGTCGAACCCGGCGGACAGGGCCGTTGGGACGAGTAGGAGTTCGGCGCCGCGCGTGGCGGCGGCACGCACAGCTTCTGGGAACTCAACGTCATAGCAGATCAGCATCGACGTACGGAGTCCGTTGAAATCCACGACGGCGGGAGGTTCTTGGGCGGCCACGAACGCCTTGTGCTCTTCCGGCCCAAAGAGATGCACCTTCGCGTAGTTGAGAACCTCTGCGCCTGAGGCGTCCACCAAAGTAGCCGTGATGTGCCAGCCGTTGCCAGCGGCGGCTGGCTGCGCGACGTCGTCGTGCGCTGTCTCTTGCTGGTTGACGGCTGCCTGCCGGCTCACTGCCGGAAGGCTGTAGACCAGGCCGATCTTGTGCCGGCGGGCAATGTCAGCCAGGCGTTCGCGAATGTCCGGGAGAGTGGCAGGGTCCAGTTCGGCGTGCAGCCGCAGAGGGGCATATCCCACGGGGAACAACTCCGGCGTGAGGAGCAACCCGGCCCCTGCGTGGGCGGCGCGCTGCGCGGCGTCGTCGATTGTGCGCAGGTTCGCCTCAACGTCCATCACGGAAGCGTTCGCCTGCAGGACTGAGAGCAGCATCTTTACCACCTTGGGTTCGCCTGTTCCCGATGCCCACAGAATGGGCCCGGGAGGTTTCTTCTTCAAGCGTAGGCCTGGCCGGGACGCAAGGAGCGGGGCAATTGGACCCGCACGGCGCCCAGGCGGGACGCAATGCCCGCATGCTGTTGCCAAGAGACCGTTGTGGGGCCCGCTCTGCGCCCTCAATCTCGAAGTTGGCGCGCATAACGGGCCCCACAAGGGGTACATAACGGGTGTTCTTGCGTTGGAGTATGTCGGGGAGTGTTGACTCCTTGTGTTCACTTCTTGACTACAACGTCGCTTGTGGGGCAATCTTCTTGTCATGCCCGCTACGCAGCGCTCAACGAAGAGCCACCCAAGAAAACCCGGCTCGCAGTCCGCGCTGCGCCACCTGAACCAGCAACGCATCATCGAGTGCCTGCTGAGCGGTCCCTCCACGCAAGCAGAGCTGTCGCGCCAGACCGGGCTTTCCACGGCGACGATCTCGAACATCGTGAAGATCATGCAGGACGCCGGCCTGGTTTCCACGGAACCCACCACCAGCTCCGGGCGCCGGGCAACCAACGTGAGGCTGAACAGCAACGGAGCGGTCGCCGTCGGAATCGACTTCGGGCGCCGGCACCTGCGCGTGGTCCTGGCCTCGCTGGGCTATCACGTTATTGCCGAGGATTACATCGAATTGCCGCTGGGCCACCAGGCTGAGGAAGGCATCGCTGCCGCAGTCCGCCTGCTGGAAAGGCTGCTGCAGGAAAACGGCATCGACCGCACTGCCGTGGTGGGGGCGGGCGCGGGCATTCCCGGCCCCATCGACCGCCGCTCCGGCACGGTTGCCCAGGGAGCCATCCTTCCGGAATGGGTGGGCATCGACATCCTCCATCGGCTTGAGGAAGCGCTCAATTGCCCCGTCTTCGTTGACAACGACGCCAACCTGGGCGCGCTGTCAGAAGTAACGTGGGGACCCCACAGCGGGGTCTCCAACCTGATGTTCCTCAAGATCGGCTCGGGCATTGGCGCGGGCCTGATCCTCAACGGATTCCCCTATTACGGCAATGTGGGAATCACCGGCGAAATCGGCCATGCAACCATTCACGAACATGGCCTGGTGTGCCGCTGTGGGAACAGGGGTTGCCTCGAAACGATAGCGTCCACCACCACCATGATCGAACTGCTGGGACGCGGCCAGGAGACCCTGCTGACACCGCAGGATATCGTCCGGAACTGCCTCGCCGGCGACTCCGCGACACAGCGGGTGGTGGACGACGCCGGACTAGCGGTGGGACGCGCTTTGGGCAACGTCTCCAACCTCATCAACCCTGAAGTGATCGTCGTGGGCGGACCTTTGGCGGGCCTCGGGGACCTCCTGCTGGACCCCATCCGGCGCGGCCTGGTCAGGCACGCCGTACCTGTCGTGGGCGAGACAACCCACCTCGCAATGTCGTCCCTCGGGGCACGCGCAGAAGCACTCGGGGCCGCCGCTTTGGTCTTCCAACACGCGGGTATTACCGGTAGGTAACGAAATCGTTAGCTGGCTCTTGCGTTCAAGTCTTGACGACAAGGGCCGTGATCCAGTTTACTTTTTCATCAGACAGCCTCGCCATTGCGGGGCCGACAACGAAGTCATGCATTGGAGGCGTAAGGGCTGATGACATCCCTCGACACGCAAGGTGATCCCATCCTCTTGGAGATGCGCTCGATCACGAAGGAATTCCCCGGCGTGAAGGCCTTGTCGAACGTGAGCCTGCGTGTGATGGCCGGCGAAATCCACGCAATCTGCGGGGAAAATGGTGCCGGCAAGTCCACGCTCATGAAGGTTCTTTCCGGCGTTTACGGGTACGGAAGCTACACCGGCGACATCGTGTACCAAGCCGAAACCCAGCAGTTCAAGGACATCCGCGCCAGTGAAGCGGCCGGCATCGTGATCATTCACCAGGAACTGGCCCTGATCCCGGAACTGTCCATCATGGAAAACATCTTCCTCGGAAACGAACCCACCAAGTGGGGCGTGATCGACTGGAGCGAGGCCCGCAAGCGTTCCCTCGAACTACTGGCCCGCGTTGGCCTGCGCGAGGATCCCGATACCCCCATCAAGGAAATCGGCGTCGGCAAGCAGCAGCTGGTGGAAATCGCCAAGGCCCTGAACAAGTCCGTTCGCCTGCTGATCCTGGACGAGCCCACCGCAGCGCTGAACGAATCCGATTCCCAGCACCTGTTGGACCTGATCCTGGGCCTCAAAGGCAAGGGCATCACCTCGATCATCATTTCCCACAAGCTCAACGAGATCGAACAGATCGCGGACGAGATCACCATCATCCGTGACGGCAAGTCCATCGAGACCTTGAACGTCAAGCGTGATGGCGTGGACGAGGACCGCATCATCAAGGGCATGGTTGGCCGGACGCTCGAGTCCCGCTTCCCGGACCACGAACCCACGATCGGCGAGGTGTTCTTCGAGGTCAAGGACTGGACCGTGGGACACCCCCAGATCTCGGACCGCCTGATCTGCAAAGGTTCCAACTTCTTTGTGCGCCGCGGCGAAATCGTCGGCTTCGCAGGGCTCATGGGCGCCGGCCGCACGGAGTTGGCCCGCTCCCTCTTTGGCCACTCCTACGGCCGCTTCATCAAGGGCCAGGTGTACAAGGACGGCAAGCCGGTCCACCTCCGCAGCGTCAAGCAAGCCATCGACGCCGGCCTGGGCTACGTCACTGAGGACCGCAAGTCCTTGGGGCTGAACCTGCTGGACGACATCAAGACCACCACGGTTTCCGCGGCACTGAACAAAATCAGCAACTACTCGGTGGTGGATACGCGCAAGGAGTTCACGGTGGCGGAGGAGTACCGGAAGTCACTGCGGACCAAGACCCCGTCGGTTGAGGAAGGCGTGGCCAAACTCTCCGGCGGCAACCAGCAGAAAGTTGTGCTGGCCAAGTGGATGTTCACCGACCCCGACCTCCTGATCCTGGACGAACCCACCCGCGGAATCGACGTGGGTGCCAAGTACGAGATCTACGGAATCATCCAGAGGCTCGCGAACCAGGGCAAGGGAGTGATTGTCATTTCCTCGGAACTCCCTGAGCTCCTGGGCCTGTCCGACCGTATCTACACCATCTTCGAAGGCGCCATCACCGGCGTCCTGGACAAGAACGAAGCAAGCCAGGAAAGCCTCATGAAACTCATGACTTCCGCCCGCAAAACCGCCTGACCGTTGGCCCAGACTCGCCCCATCCTGACACAAGGACCAAAACAATGAACGCGCTCAAGAAGCTATTTGGTGGCAATACCCGCCAGTTTGGCATGATCTTCGCCCTGGTGGCACTTATCGTCTTCTTCCAGATCTTCACCGGTGGCCGCACGTTGACCCCCGGTAACGTGATCAACCTGTTCAACGGCAACTCCTACATCCTGATCCTGGCCATCGGCATGGTGCTGGTGATCATCGCCGGCCACATCGATCTCTCCGTCGGTTCCGTAGCCGCGTTCGTGGGGGTTTCGGTGGCCCTCGCCATGCGGGACTGGGGCCTGCCTTGGTGGGCGGGTGTGCTCTTCGGCCTGCTCCTTGGAGCAGTGATCGGCGCCTGGCAAGGGCTATGGACAGCGTATGTGGGCATACCTGCCTTCATCGTGACGCTGGCCGGCATGCTGTTGTTCCGCGGCTTCAACCAGTTCGTGGGCAAGTCCAACACCATCCCCGTTTCCAAGGAATTCCAGTTCATTGGTTCCGGGTACTTGCCCGAAATCGGCCCGAACACCGGCTTCAACAACCTCACCTTGCTCATTGGCATTGCGGCGGCAGCGTTGGTGGTCATCATGTCCCTGCGTGCCCGTGCAGCCAACAAGGCACTTGGCGCCGATGTTCCCGAGCTCTGGGTTGAGGTCACCAAGCTGGTGCTGATCTGCGGTGCCATCCTCTACGCGACGTACCTGTTCGCTACTGGCCGCCCCGGAACGTCCTTCCCCATCCCCGGCCTGATCCTTGCCGTGCTGGTGCTCATCTACGGTTTCATCGCTGACAAGACGGTCCTCGGCCGCCACGTCTACGCGGTGGGTGGCAACCGCCACGCAGCTGAGCTGTCCGGCGTGCAGTCAAAGAAGGTCAACTTCATGGTCATGATGAACATGTCCATCCTGGCCGGCCTTGCCGGCATGATCTTCGTTGCCCGCTCCACTGCTTCCGGCCCGTTCGACGGCGTCGGTTGGGAATTGGATGCCATTGCGGCCGTCTTCATCGGTGGCGCTGCCGTTACCGGTGGTGTCGGTACCGTGATCGGCTCGATCGTCGGTGGCCTGGTCATGGCCGTCCTCAACAACGGCCTTCAGCTCCTGGGTGTTGGCGCCGACCTCACCCAGATCATCAAGGGCCTGGTGCTCCTGGCTGCAGTCGCTTTCGATGTCTACAACAAGTCCCAGGGCAAGCGGTCCATTACCGGCCTGCTGCTGAAGAGCTTCCAGCGCAACAACGAGATCAAGCCGGACGAAACCACATCCACCAAAGAGGTCATCTCCAAGGAAGCGTGATCCGCTTCCTGACAGACTCGCTCCACCCCACCCACACAGAAAGTGAACCAAGATATGCGAATGTTTGGTAAAGCAGGAAAGGCAGCAGCAGTCGCTGCCATCGCGGCACTGGCGCTGACAGCCTGCGGCCGCACTGACAGCGGCTCAAGCAGCAGCACAGCAGGCGGGGAAGCGTTCCCCAAGGACTCGCTGATCGGCGTCGCACTTCCGCAGAAGACCAGTGAAAACTGGGTCCTCGCGGAGAAGCTGTTCAACGACGGCCTCACCAGCGCCGGTTTCAAGGCGGACGTACAGTTCGCCAACGGCGGCGTATCCGAGCAGCAGAACCAGATCAGCGCCATGGTCACCAAGGGCGCCAAGGTCATCATCGTGGGAGCCATCGACGGCGCCCAGCTGGGTACCCAGCTCCAGCAGGCCAAGGAATCCGGCGCCACGATCATCGCCTACGACCGCCTGCTCCTCAACACCGAGAACGTGGACTACTACGTGGCCTACGACAACTTCAAGGTTGGCGAACTGCAGGGCCAGGCCCTGTTGGACGGCATGAAGGCCAAGAAGGCGACGGGTCCGTACAACATCGAACTCTTCGCCGGCTCCCCGGATGATGCCAATGCGAAGGTCTTCTTCGACGGCGCCATGAGCGTCCTGAAGCCGAAGATCGACGACGGCACCCTCAAGGTTGTTTCGGGCCAGACCTCGTTCGAGCAGGCTGTTACCCAGGGCTGGAAGGCAGAAAACGCCCAGCGTCGCGCTGACACGCTGCTCACCGGCAGCTATGGCACCGCTTCCCTGGACGGCGTCCTGTCCCCGAACGACACCTTGGCCCGTGCAGTGCTGACGTCCGTCAGGGCCGCCGGCAAGCCGCTCCCGGTTGTCACCGGCCAGGACTCCGAAGTTGAGTCCGTGAAGTCGATCATGGCAGGCGAGCAGTACTCCACCATCAACAAGGACACCCGCAAGCTCGTTGAGCACGCCATCACCATGGTGAAGGACCTCCAGGCCGGCAAGGAACTGGAAATCAACGACAAGGACTCCTACAACAACGGCGTCAAGACCGTCCCCGCGTACCTCCTCCCGCCACAGATCGTGACGCTGGAGAACGTCAAGACCGCTTACGTTGACGATCCGGTACTCGGCCCGATCACCAAGTAGCACCTCTTCACAGCAAGACAGCAAGCCCCGGTCCGCCAGCAGGCGGGCCGGGGCTTTCGCTTGCCTCAAACGGCAGGCGCGGGTGCTTTCACAGCCCACGCATAGCTTCGGCTGGTGTGCAGCACAGCAGCACTCAGCAGTCTTGGATCTGCGGCCCGCATTCAGCGGGACGAACGAACATGCAGGTCAAGAGGAGAAACGTGAGCGTCCTTGCCCGGAGCGTAGGCAACGCCTTCCGCAACAAAATCAGAACGGCGGCGGTCGTTGTCGTGCTGGCCGTAGCCATCGGTTTGGCCTTGGCCATGCTGGTCGCCAATCAGGCCGTGGGTGCCAAGGTCCAGGAGCTCAACGCTTCCGTGGGCACCACCTTGACGGTGAATCCGGCCGGTGGCCAGGGCTTCGAAGGCGGCGGCGAGCCGCTCACGACGGCGGAAGCTGAGACTGCGGCTTCGGTCGCCAACGTGACGTCGGTTGTTGGTACCAAGGCACTGCGCCTCCAGACGGTGACCACCGGAACCACGGATTCAACAACCGGCACCACCCAGCAGGGCCCGGGCGGCGGTTTCGGTCCCGGCGGACAACAGGCGACGGTCACCACGAACCTGACGGCCGCCGTCGACGCCGGTACGCTGGGCAACCGCAACGGCTCCGCCGGAACAACAGGCAGCACCACCCAGCCGGTACGCACGCTCCCGATCACCGCGACGGGTATCGGCGCCGAAGTGGACAGCACGGGCAAGGCCTTGGACATCACCAGCGGCACCGGGCTGGGCGACTACACCGCAGCCGAAGCGAAGGCACTTGTGGGCACCTCGCTTGCGGAGAAGAACAGCCTGACAGTGGGCTCCACCTTCACCATCCAGGACAAGACGTTCACCGTGTCAGGCATCTTCGACGCCGGCACCACGTTCGGCAACAACGCCGTCTACGTCGCCCTGCCGGAAGCGCAGACACTGGCCGAAACCCCGGATGAGCTCTCCAGCATGATCGTCACGGTCAACAGCATGGAAAACGTGGACAGCACCAAGACCGCTGTCCAGGACGCACTCGGCACGGACAAGGCAGACGTGACCCAGGGCCAGCGCAACCTCGAAACCGCCGTCAGCTCACTGGACAGCGTCAAGAACATCTCGCTGATCGCCTTCATCGCGGCCCTCGCCACCGCCGGCATCATCATCCTGCTCATCATGGTCATGCTGGTCCGCGAGCGCCGCCGCGAAATCGGTGTCCTCAAGGCGATCGGTGCCCGCAACCGCACCATCGGCCTGCAGTTCGTCCTCGAGTCACTGGTTCTTGTAGCTCTTGGAAGCGTGGTGGGTGCGGTGATCGCTTCACTGGCCAGCGGCGGCATTGCGTCCGCGCTCATCAGTTCGAACACAACCACGACGGCGGCCACCACCACCCAGCGCGGCGGCGGTCTCGCAGGGGCCATGCCAAACGGCGCGGTACCTGGCGGTGGCGGCTTGCCCGGCGGCGGCCAAGGTGGTCCGTTCGGTGGCGCTTCCCAGCTGCTCACCTCCGTGACTGCCAGCGTCTCCCCCGGCGTCCTCGCTGCAGGCATCGCAGCGGTGTTCGCGGTGGCCATCATCGGCGCGCTGGTCCCGGCATTGCTGACCGCCCGCATCCGTCCCATCGAAGTACTCCGAGGAGAATAGCCGTGATCGTAGTCAAGGACCTGGTCCGTCAGTTCAAGTCCGGTGACCGGACCATCAAGCCCGTCAACGGTGTGAGCTTCGAACTCGAAAAGGGTTCGCTGGCATCCATTGTCGGCAAGAGCGGCAGCGGCAAGAGCACGCTGTTGTCCCTCCTGGGTGCGCTGGACAAGCCCACCTCAGGTGACGTCGTCGTGGATGGCGTCAGCTTGGCTGGGCTCCCGGACGGCAAGCTGACCGAGTACCGGCGCCGGGACATCGGCTTCGTGTTCCAGCAGTTCAACCTGATCCCCAACCTCAGTGCCGTAGACAACGTCATGCTGCCCATGGAGTTCGCGGGCGTCCGCAAGGCGGCCAGGCTGCAGCGTGCCAAGGAGTTGCTGGAGCAAGTGCAATTGGATCCTGAGAAGCACTCACGCCGGACCAACCGGCTTTCCGGCGGCGAGCAGCAGCGTGTGGCGATTGCCCGGGCGCTGGCCAACGAGCCCAAGCTGATCCTGGCCGATGAGCCCACCGGCAACCTGGACGAACAGACCGGTGAGCACATCATCGAACTGCTGAGCTCGCTGAGCCGCGACCACAACACCACCATCCTGGTGGTCACCCATGACCGGAGCCTGGCGAAAAAGACTGAACGCTGCTTCCGCCTGCAGCAGGGCCGGCTCACCGAGGAGGTCAGAACCGAATTGCGTCGATGACCTTGACGCGCACCGCCACGAGCGCAGGGATGGCTCCGGCGAGTGCGCCGACAAGGACAGCCGCGCCGAATCCAAGGAGAGCGGCGTCGATGGGGAACGCGGGGTACTCAGTGAGCCCCGGCGCTACCTTCGACTCGATCCACGGGTGTTTCACCACCGCAACCGCCAGCATGACGCCAGCCACGCCGGCCACCGCGGTGGCCACCACGGATTCCATCATGACGCCAACAAAGATCCGGCCCGACGTTGCCCCGAAGCTGCGGCGGATGCCGATCTCCCGGACCCTGTAGCGCACGGTGACCATGGAAATGTTCAGCATCCCCACGGCGCCGAGCAGCAGGACCAATCCGGCTACTCCGCCCACCACCAACTGCACGGGAGCCAAAGGATCGCCCCAGGCTGCGTAGTCCATGCGGTCGGCTTGGGCGTAGTAGCCGGGGAACTGGCCTTGGAGGTCCGCGGTGATCGCTGCTTTGAGCGCGTCGGCCTGCTCCTCGCCCACCCACATCTTGAACTGGGACATCTGCGGTTCCATCCCCGTCATGGCCGCACCCTCGCTGAGGATGAACGCGGACGGTGGCGTATCGGGGTACGTATCAGGGACGACGCCGATAATCACCGCCGTAGCTGGCCGGTCACCGGGGATGCTCATTGTGGGATGGGTGGTGAGGTTTGGCCTGCCGGCTTGGTTGTAGAAGGACTCGGACACCACGACGGCGGGTGCAAGCCTTTGACCGTCGTCGGCGGCGAACCAGCTTCCCTGTTGGAGCGGAACTCGGTGGATAGTGCCGTAGCCGATGTCCACGATGGTCATGCTCACGGCGGTCACACCGCGGGGAAACTGAAAACCAGCTTGCGTCTGACCGACGTGGGTGGAGGTGGTGATGCCGTAGCGCTGCTGGATCCCTTGGTACGCCTTCTCGAGTTTCCCCGGGTCCGGCATGGTTGGTCCGTTGACGCTCAACGACAACGTTGCCACCCGGCCGCCGTTTCGTTCGGACTGCACCTTGTAGCCCTCGCGGGCCAGATTCCCGACGCCCACCACGGATGTCAGTGCCGCCACGGACAACGCCACGCCCATGAGTGCCAGGAGGATCCGGACTTTGTTGATGCGAAGTTCCTGCCACGCCTCGACCAGCGTGGAAACGAAGCCGGTCATGCGCCGACTCCTGCTGCTGCGGGCACCGGCAGTGGACTGAGTACGCCTGAGTCCAGCCGGTAGCAGGCGCGGGCCAGGGCGGCCACGTTGGTGTCGTGGGTGATGGTCACCAGGGCGGCGGCGGTCTCCGTGGCGACGGTGTCCAGCAGTGCCATGACGGACTGGCCGGTCTCGACGTCGAGTGCTCCGGTCGGTTCGTCGGCCAGGATAAGCCGGGGCTTCCGAACCAAGGCGCGGGCTATGGCCACGCGCTGCTGTTCGCCACCGGAGAGCATGTTGGGCATGGTGTTGGCCCGGGCTGCGAGGCCCACCCGGTCCAGCATGTCCATGGCGATATTGCGGCGACTCCAGAACTCCTTGCCCTTGGCGTAAAACAGCGGAGTGATCACGTTGTCCAAGGCGCTGCGGCCTGGCAGGAGATTGAACTGCTGGAAAACGAAGCCCACGGTGGAACCGCGGAGCCGGGCCCGGGCGTTGTTGCCCAGCCGGTCAGCGGACTGGCCCAGGAACTCAAGCTCTCCCGATGTCGGGATGTCCAGCAGGCCCAGCAAGTTGAGGAGCGTTGATTTGCCGCAGCCGGAGCGTCCCACGATTGCCGTGTGATCGCCACTGTGCACCTCGAGGTCGATGCCCCGGAGAATGTGCAGGTGCTGATCGTCCGGCAGGATGACGGATCGGGTGACTGACCGCAGGCTGACAAGTGTTTCCTTGGGTTCCGTCATGCCTTTAGCCCGCCGGAGCGTAGGCGACCTGGCCCGGCCCCATCATGGGGTTCGGGGCAGCCGGAGCACCGGGCACGAATTCAAGGACCTGCTCGCCTTCGGCCAGACCGGAGGTCACTTCCACTACGGAGCCATCATTGAGCCCCAGCTGCACTGTGCGCTGCTCGGGAGCGGCACCAGTCCCTCCGGGGCCTGCAATCCACACGATGCCGTCCTTGACGCTGCCCTTCACCGAGGTCAGCGGAACAGTCACGACGTCAGGGGCGACTCCGGCGCTGACTGTCATGGTGGCTCCCAGACCGGCGAAAACCTGCTGGTCGGAAGGGATTGCGCAGCTCAGTGTTCCCGTGGGGGTGCCGCCTTCTTCCGGCTGGCTTCCGCCTCCTCCGGGACCCACCATCGCTGCGCCCACACCCATCCCCGCACCACCACCAGTGGCGGCCAAACCGCCCGAGGTGGTGCCGCCGTCGTCGGACGCATTGTTCTTGAGCGTCACTTCGGTGCACTGGAAGGGCGCCGGTCCACCTACCAAAGCAATTTCCGCGGGACCGGGCTTGCCGAGCAGGCGATACTGCTGGGCTGCGGTGACCGGGCCCGCCACCGTGTACGTTCCGGGATCGATCTTGCCCACGGGCTCGCCAACGGTCACCTGCTGATCAATGAGCGTTGACAGGGACTGCAGGGTTCCGGCGCTCGGAGCGAGGACATCGAAGTAGTCGTACACCGGTTTGGGTGTGGTGGGTGTGCCGTCCTTGGAGGTAGCCGTGCTGGTGACGGGTCGCTCGGCCTTGACCTGGAAGAGAGCGTCTCCCTTGGCGACCGTGGCACCTTGGTCCACGAAGATCTTGATGACCTTGCCGGCGGAAGTGCTCCGGACCGGTTCGGCTGCGTCACTCTGAACGGTGCCCTTGATCTGGACTGTGTTGGTAACCGTGGTCCGTGTCGCCGGGACCACCGGAATATCCACTTGGGCCAGCGGGGCCGGCTCCGCCCCGGACGACTCAAGGCCATCCACGAAGGCGATCTTGACCAATGCCACCGCGATTATCGCGAAAACCAACAACCAGGCAACCGGCAAAATGACGCGCCGAAAAGTACCCATCCCTGCTCCATTTCGGTAACTCCCCACAGAACCTCTGCGAGGGATGATGGCCTAAGCCTAGGCGAGGAAAATCTTCGGTCCGGACATTCGTATGACTTGACAGCTCACGACACAGAAGAGTCGGCCATGATTCTCTGCTGCGCAGGGTTGACGCTGTTCCGGCGCGGGAGCAATCTGTGAGCAGGGCAGGAGGTGGCGGGCGTGTCCGCTCACAAGAAAAAAGGAAAAAAGACTCCTTGGCATCGACGCGGCAAGACATGGATCATCACCGCGGGAGCCATCGCCGCGGCCCTCATCAGCATCATCGCCCTGTGGGACCGGATCATTCCGCCCAATACCGAAGACGTTGCCGACATAGAATCGCTCACCATCCTCAAGCAAACTTCGCTTGCGGCCTTTGCCCCGGCGGACTTGGGCAAGGACCTGACACTCAACCCGGCCGCAGCAGCTGCCTTTGAGCCCTATTCAGCGAATCTGGCCGCGTCTACTGGGAGCAAGAAGCCAACTCCCACCACATTTCCGCCAACCACCACGCCTCCCCCAACGACGTCCACGGCCACCACCACCCCCACAATTCCGACTACTCCTGCGACGACATCCGCCACCCAAGGCACCTCCACAGGCTCACCCACCTTGGCAAACAAGATCACCTCCCGTCCGCCCGAGGAGTATCGCTCCGCTGTTAAGGAACAGAAAGTGCTGGAAGGCTACGTTCCCGGAGCCCTCATAGCCATTCCCGCTCTCCTCCCGCCGGTGACGGTCAACGAGGCGGGCGAACTGCTCCCGCCGGCCCAGGTGGCAGCTGAACTGGTCAAGGCCTTGGAGGAAGTGCTGGTCATCGATGGCACCCAGGGCAAGGACCCGCTGGGGTGGACTGTCGCCGTGAAGCTGGATCTTGCGGGCCTGGCCCACGTCCCGATGCTCCTGACGTGGTCCTTGGATGGCATTGAAGTCTCCGAAAGCTGGAAGGCTGAGAACCTGGCCTACAGGATCCTGGCCACCACGGACCATGACGCTGGAGTCGCGGAGATTTGGATACCGGACCTCGGAAAGCCCGGCGCTTACAACGTCAATGTCAGGCTGACCTTCGAATCGACGGGAACCACTGCGGACCTGGAGCAGCTGCAACTTCCCCATTAGCGATAGCCAAAATGAGAGGATGTCAGTCATGACCCTCCCTATCGCCAAGCCGTGGCTTTTCTCGCAAACCAACCAGGATCCCCGAGCGGCTACGGGCCGGCGTTTGAGGTGGGGCGTCGTATCCACCGGCAACATCGCCAACAGCGTTTCGCAGGACCTGGCCTTGCTGGAAGACGCTGAGCCCTACGCTGTGAGTTCCCGGACCCAGGCTGCCGCGGACGCGTTCGCCGCCGCGCTTGGTTTCGCCAAGGGATACGGGGACGACGGCGATGTGCCCGGCTACCAGCGGCTGTTCGACGATCCCGTAGTGGACGTGGTCTATGTGGCCACTCCCCATGCCCAGCACTTCCAGATTGCATCGGCGGCCCTGCGTGCCGGCAAGCACGTACTGTGCGAGAAGGCGCTCACCATCAATGCCCGCGAAGCTACCGAGCTGGTGAAACTGGCCAGGGAAAACAACGTCTTCTTCATGGAGGCCGTATGGAGCCGTTTCCTTCCGAGCATGCAGCGGGCCTTCGCGATCGCCGCGTCCGGGGAGCTAGGCGAGATTCAGTGGGTCAGCGCGGATCTTGGCTTCCCCGCGCCCTACGATCCCTCTGCCCGTATCTGGGCCTTGAACGACGGCGGCGGCGCACTCCTGGACCTCACCGTCTACCCGTTGCTGTGGCCTTTGGGCACACTGGGATTCCCCCAGTCGGTGACGGCGATCGGCACGCTGAACGAGGACGGCGTGGACACGCAGAACGCACTGACGCTGGGGTACGCCAACGGTGCCCAGGCGCAGCTGACCTCTTCCCTCATGGCGCACGGGCCACGGACCGCCACCGTTGCTGGCGGACTCGGCTTCCTGCAGACAGTAGGTTCCGTGAACAATCCGCGCGAACTGATGATCCGGGTTGGTTGGGACGAGCCGCGCCACGAGCGCTTCGACGTGGTGGGCATCGGCTACACCTACGAGCTCCGTGAGGTGACGCGCTGCGTGCAGCAAGGGCTCACCGAAAGCCCGGTCATGCCGCTGGAGGACTCCGTGAATGTCATGCGCTTGTTCGACGGCGTGCGGTCACAACTGGGCATCCGGTATCCGAACGACGCACGGTGAGTTAACTCAGCCGCGTTAACGCCCTTGGCGGGCCGGTTGCCGTGCGAGCTTGCGGTCAAGGGACAGCGCCCCCGGTCCGAGGAACACGAACGCCACGGAGATGGCTGCGTAGACAATCAGGAGTTCTGCCGTAACGCCCGCCTTGTCCGTCAGCAGGGGCTTGCCCGCTTCCGTCACGAACCAGATGCCCGCGAACATGATCGCCGCGAGGAACCCGGCCACCCGGGTCAAGGCACCGAGAACCAGCAGCAAGCCAAGCCCCAACTCACCGGCGATCACCAACCACGCCACGATCTCGGGCTTCTGCACGCCCATTGCCGCGACGGACGCCGCGAACGCGGGGTGACCGGCCATGAGCTTCTGGATGCCGTGAACCATGATGAGCGCGCCGAACACCACGCGCAGGATGGTGACGCCACGGGCGGAGGACTTGGGAGAGGGGTGAAGGAATTTCACCCGTCCCAATCTTCCATGCCGGGCGTCCCCAGCCAAACGGCGGCCCCAGCCAACCGGACGGCGCCAGCCAACCGGACGGCGCCAGCCAAACGGACGGCGCCAGCGCCCGGCACTAGGACAGCAGCGCCGGGATGTCCTTCACGCCGTCCAGGATGTGGTGGTGCGGGTGCGCTGCGAGGTCGTCGCGGCCCAGCTTGCCGGTCAGGACACCGACGGCGGTGACGCCTGCGTTGTTGGCGGCGGCGAGGTCATTCACGGTGTCGCCGGCGGCGATGACGGCCCGGACGTCCTGCACGCCTGTTAGTTCCATGGCACGGTGGATCATGTGCGGCGCCGGGCGGCCCGCAGCTACTTCATCGGAGCAGACGACGGCGTCCAGCAGGTTGTCGTCGCCGACGCCCCATCCCAGCCGCTCGAGCAGGGGCTCGGCGACGTCACGGGAGAAGCCGGTGGTGAGCGCCACCTTGATGCCCTGGCGGCGTAGTTCACGGAACGCGTCCTCCACGCCTTCCAGCGCTACGGGCGGGTTGGCGTCGTAGAACTCGACGAGCAGTTCCTTGAAGCGGATGAACGCCGCCGCCACCGTTTCAGCGTCCGCCGTGCCTCCGCCGGCTTCGATCAGCGCCGTGATGGCCTCCACCTTGTCCGCGCCCATCCATTCCTGGACAGCCTCTGGCGTGGTGGCCACGCCGGTCTCTTCAACGCAGCGGGCAAGGGCAACGTAGACGTCGCCGTGTTCGTCGATGGTGGTTCCGGCCATATCGCAGGCAACAAGGGTGATCATGGGGTGGCTCCTTCGGTATGGATGCGGACCAGGGCGGCCCGGCGTTCCACGGTGTTGTCGATGGTGAAGTTGGTCAGTGCCGGCAGGTAGCGGTCCTCGGAGTATTCGAGTGGCTGGCCGTCGCCGGAACGGGTGATGCGGCGTTCGCGCAGCAGCGGAATGCCTTCGGGTTGCTCCAGCAGTTCGGCGTCTTCATCGCTGGCTGCAACGGCGTCGATGGTGTGCCGTGCGCTGTGCAGATCCACGCCTTGCTCCTTGAGGAACGCGAAGATGGACCCGGAGTCGGTGTCGAAGTCGAACAGTTTCCGGCCCACATCCAGGATGAACGTGGTCCGCTCAATCATGGCCGGGGACTCGTCCAGGTAGCGGACCCGCAGGACTTCCACCACCGTGGTTCCCGGCACGAGGCCGAGTGCCTCGGCAGCTTCCGGGCTGGCTTCGCGTCGCGCGACCTCCAGGGTCCGCTGGCCGGGCTTCTTGCCGATGCCGCTGGCCCACTCGGTGAACGAGTTGAACGTGGAAAACGACTGCGACGGCACGGACGAACGAACCATGGGAGGACGACCCCGTCCTCCGGTCACGGCGCCTTCCGACCGGAGAAACGCGAGCGCCTGGCGGATCGGTCCGCGCGAGGTCCCGAACTCCCGGCATAGCTCCGCTTCGCTGGGCAACTGGTAACCCGGAGGCCACTCACCGTCGGTAATGCGGCGCATGAATTCCTCGCTCAGCCTGACGTGGAGGGGTGCATTCTGCTGTGTGCTCACCAGTTGATGATACAAGTCCCACTGGTTCGAAACGCTGGTTCTGAGCGGCTCCAGATGAATTTGGGGTGAACTGAAATGAACATACGTTAAATTCAGATTAACTTGTATATACAAGTCCCATTTTGGCTTGCATCCCCTTGCTGCAGCAGCCAATCTCAATGGTGTGAACAACCCAAGCACTTCCTCCGCAGCCACCAACAGCACAGCAAGCCAACCCACCGACGTCGTGATTGTTGGCGCCGGAATCATCGGCCTGGCGCATGCCGCCCACGCTGTTGCCAACGGCCTCACCGTCACCATCATCGAGCGCGACCACCACGCCGCCGGCGCCTCCGTCCGCAACTTCGGCCACTGCTGCATCACGGCCCAGTCCGGGGAACTGTACGAACTCGCGCAGACCTCGCGGAAGTACTGGCTGGAGTTCGCCGAGCAGGCCGGTTTCTGGGCTTCCGAGGCCGGCGCCGTCGTACTCGCCCGCACCGAAGCCGAAATGAACGTCCTGCGCGAACTCTCCGCGGTCCGCGAGCCAGGCCAAGTGGAGCTGCTCTCCCCCGCCGGGACGCGGGAGCGGCTGGGTGCTGCGTCCGCTGAGGAAACGCACGACGACGGTGGTGCTTCGAGCGCGGCATGGCCCGGCCTCGTAGGCGGCGCCTTCCTCCGGGACGACCTCCGCGTCGACCCCCGGACCACCGTTGCAAAGTTGGCCGACTGGCTCAGCCGGCAACCCGGCGTCGAACTTCACTGGAACACCGCCGCGCTGGGCTTCAGCCCGTCCACTGACGGCGTGACCGTCCAGACCTCGCGCGGTGAGCTTCGCGCAGGGCGGGTGTTCGTGTGCGTCGGCCATGACGTCGACTACCTGTACCCGGACCTGGCCGAACAACACCGGATCCAGCGATGTGCCTTGCAGATGTCTTTGGCCGCGAAACCATCGGGCGTCGAGTTCGCCCCTGCAGTCCTGACCGCAACGTCCATGCTCCGGTACCCGGCGTTCACGGACATGCCCGCTGCTGCAGCCCTCCGTTCCGAGGTGTTGGAGAACCAGCCCGAGCTGTTGGAGGTCGGAGCCAATGTCATGTTCACCCAGCGCCCGGACGGCACCATCATCCTGGGCGACTCGCACCATTACCACCGCACGGCCGATCCGTTCCTGGACGAAGCCGTGACCACCACGCTCAACACCGAAATCACGGGCCGGATTGGTGAACGGTTGGAGATCATCCAGCGATGGCAGGGCGTTTACGCGTCTTCCGACGTCGCACCGATCCTGGTCCGCGAGGTCCAACCCGGCGTCACGGTGGTGTCCGTGACCTCGGGCGTAGGCATGACCCTGTCCTTCGGCCTGGCACACCGCAACGTGTCGCGCCTGTACTGACTCACCTTGTACTGAATATCCCCGCTCTCCCCTCCCTTCGCATAAGGAATCCCATGAAAACCTCGCTCTTCACCGGCTCCGCCCTTGCCCTAACCGCGGCCCTCGCACTGACGGCCTGTGGCGGCTCAGCCCAGTCCTCGCCTGAGGCGACGTCGGCCACCTGCCCCAATGGTGAGATCAAGTTCGGCATCGAGCCCTACGAGGACCCGGCCAAGCTCAAGCCCGCCTACGATGTCCTGGCCGCGGCGTTGTCCAAGAAGCTCGAATGCCCCGTCAGCGTCCAGGTGGTTGAGGATTACGCCGCCGAGGTCCTGGCCATGCGCAACGGAAAGCTGGACCTGGGCCAGTTCGGTCCGCTGGGATATGTGTTCGCAGATGCCAAAGCCGGTGCCGAACCCCTGGTTTCGTTCGGCACCGCGGAGAAGGAACTGAGCACGTACACCGCCGGGATCTGGGTTCCCAAGGACAGCACCATACAGGCCATCGGCGACCTCAAGGGCAAGTCGCTCGCGTTGGGCAGCGTGGGGTCCACCTCGGGTGACGTGCTGCCGCGCTTCGGCCTCCGCGAAGCCGGAATCGCCGACGCCGACATCAAGATGGACTACACGGGCGGCCACCCCGAAGCTTTGCTGGCCCTGACCAACGGCAAGGTGGATGCTGCCGAGATCAACTCCCAGACGCTGGCCACCGCGATCGCCGCAGGGACATTCAAGAAGGACGATTTCCGCCAGGTTTGGACGTCCGACCCCATCCCCAACGATCCCATCACCGTGCGGGGAGACGCCGATCCCGCCTTCAAGGCTGCCGTCAAGGACGCGTTCCTGAGCCTTGATCCCGCAGACGTGGCAAAAGTTGGGGAGTTCCTGGATGTCACCCCTCCGGGGCCGCTGCTGGAGGTCACCAAGGACAACTACACGCCGCTGTTCGACCTTGCCGAGACCATGGGCCTCACCGAGAAGGACCTGTAATGCCTCTCTCCGTCCAAGGCTTACGCAAGTCCTTCAGCGGGCGGACCGTGCTTCAAGGAGTGGACTTCTCCGTTGCCGCGGGCGAGCTGGTCGCTTTCCTGGGCGCCAACGGCTCCGGTAAGTCCACCACCCTCCGCTGCGTCATGGGCATCACGGAACCCGACGCCGGCAGCATCAGCATCGACGGTGCTGCACTGGATTCCCTGCAAGGCCGTGAGCTGCAGCAGGCGCGCCAGCGAATGGCCATGATCTTCCAGAAGATCCATTTGGTCCCCCGCCGCACGGCCCTGGACAATGTTTGCGCCGGGGCCCTCGCCCGGATTCCCACTGTGCGTTCGCTGTCGCCGCTCTTGTTCCCGGCCGATGTCCAGCAGGAGGCCCTCGACTGCCTGGACCGCGTCGGTTTGGCCGACCGGGCCTTCGACCGCGTCGGCCGGCTCTCCGGCGGACAGCAGCAGCGCGTCGCCGTAGCCCGGGCACTCTGCCAGCGGGCCGACGTCGTACTCGCCGATGAGCCGGTGTCCGCCCTGGACCCGCATGCCGCTGAGCAGGTCATGGCGCTGCTGCGCGAGCTCGCGCACTCCGAAGGGCTGGCCGTTGCCGCCGTCCTGCACCAGCCGGACCTGGCCCTGCGCTACGCGGACAGGTCCATCGGGCTGCTCCAAGGATCCATGACCTTCGACCTCCCCTCCACAGCGGTCACGGCCGAACATCTCGACACGTTGTATGCCCCGGACAGGAATATCGCAGCATGACACCCCAGACCCTGACCCCGGCCGTCGCCCGCCGGGACTCAACCGCAAAAAACCGAGTGGCACTTGTCCGCCCGAAGAAGCCGCTGCGGTGGATCACGACGGCGGCAGTGGCTGCCGCCGTCGTCGGACTTCACGCTGTGGCCATCGAGGGGACTGATTTCAAACCTGAGCTGTTGGTGGATGGCTGGAAAGGCATGGCCGCGTTCATCGGCGATGCGTTCCCGCCTGACCTGAGCTGGGAGAAGACACTGAAGCCTGGCCTGGAAGCCACGCTGGTGACCCTGTGGATCGGGCTCTTGGGGACGACGTTGTCTGTGCCGTTCGCCCTGCTCCTGGCTGCGCTGGCCGCCGAGAACACCAGCCCGCACCGTCTGGTCTACCAGGGCGCGCGGGCCGTGTTGTCCTTCTTCCGCGCCGTGCCGGACATCGTGTTTGCGCTGATCTTCGTGACGGCCGTGGGGCTCGGTCCCTTCGCCGGCGTGCTCGCCCTGATCTGCCACAACACGGGCGTGATGGGCAAGCTATGGGCCGAGTCCATGGAGGAGATCGACGCCGGACCGCAGGAGGCACTCCGTACCGCCGGCGCCAACCGGATCCAGCAGGTCGCCAATGCCACACTGCCCATGGTGGTCCCCCAGTTCGTGGGCCTGCTGCTGTACCGCTTCGATGTCAACGTCCGGTCCTCGCTGGTCCTCGGCCTGGTGGGCGCTGGCGGCATCGGGCTCCTGATCAACCAGTCCATTAAGTCGTTCCAGTTCGACTCCATGCTGACGCACATCCTGATCGTGCTGGTGCTGATCATCGTGGTGGACCAGTTCTCCGCATGGATCCGGAGGCGCCTGGCCGCGTAACCAGCCTCCCCCCCCCACCGCGCGCGCGGCGGGGGGGGCGCCGGGCGCCGCCCCCCCCCCCCCCCTCCCTCCCCCCCCCCCGCTTCCATCTGCCCGCGTCGCGCGGGGCCCCCCCCCCCCCACCTACGTGGGTGAGGGGGCAGAATGGGAGGTGGCCCTGTTTGGGGTTGTTGAAGAGGGCGAATGGAGCAGGCATGCAGGTCGATGTTGTAGTTGTTGGCGGAGGAGCCATGGGATCGGCGGCCGCGTGGCAACTCGCCCGCTCGGGCCGCTCGGTGGTCCTGTTGGAGCAGTTTGAGGCCGGGCACCATATCGGCGCTTCGCACGGCGCCACCCGCAATTTCAACACCGCCTACGCCGAGGCCGACTACCTGGACCTCCTGGCCGAATCCAAGACCCTCTGGGACGAACTGGCTGCCGAGAACGGCGCGCCGCTGCTGGACCTGGTGGGGTTGGCGAACCACGGCAACCTCCCCCGTTTGAAAGAAGTCCGCGAGGCCCACGAGGCACGCGGCATCGAGAGCTACTTCATCTCCGCCGAAGAGGCCGCCAACCGCTGGCTGGGCATGAACTTCGCCACCGATGTCCTCTTCGTGCCGGGTTCAGGCCGGATCCGTTCCGCCGACGCACTGGCGGCGCTCCGCAAATCCGCCGAGGCCCACGGTGCGGTCTTCAAATACTCGACGCCGGTCCGCGACATCCGCGTCACAGGCGGCGAATCCGTGGTGGTAGTCACGGAAGAAACCGACTACACGGCCAGCCGCGTGGTGGTCACTGTTGGCGCTTGGACCCCCAAGTTGATCGGCAAACTCGCAGACCTGCCGGCGCTGGTGGTCACCCAGGAGCAGCCCGCTCACTTCACGCCCAAGGACAACACCTTGGTGTGGCCCAGCTTCAACCACAGCCCTGACCCCGATCCGAACAACGAAGCCTACGAATACTGGTTCAGCCCCGTCTACGGCATGCTCACCCCCGGCGAAGGCGTCAAGGCGGGCTGGCACGGCGTGGGCCCCGTCATGGACCCCGACGAGCGCACGTTCGAGCCCATCCCCCAGCAGCTCGAAGCCCTGGTGCGTTACGCAGAAGAGTGGCTTCCCGGCGTCGACCCTTCCACAGCGGTTCCCATCAGCTGCACCTACACCACCACGCCCAACGAGGACTTCGTCCTGGACCGTTTCGGTCCCCTGGTGGTGGGCGCCGGGTTCTCAGGTCACGGATTCAAGTTCACCCCGGCGATTGGCCGGGTGCTGAAAGACATCGTCGACGGCGGCGTGGCACCGGAGCGGTTCCACGCGGACCGCTAGGAGTTTTTGTACAGATAATGCCCCCAAGACCGCGTCTTGGGGGCATTATCTGTACAAAAACTCGGAGCTCGGGCGCCCGTGAAAGGCACCCGGGCTCGAGGGACTACTTCTTCAGGTCCGCGAGGACCTTGTTGAACGTAGCCGACGGGCGCATGATCTCAGCGGCCTTGGCGGCGTCCGGACGGTAGTAGCCGCCCAGTTCGACGGCGGGACCCTGGACTGCGGCCAGCTCGCCGACGATTGCCTCCTCGTTGGAGGTCAGGGCCTCAGCGATTGCTGCGAAGTCCTGGGCCAACTCGGCGTCCTCGGTCTGCTTGGCCAGTTCCTGGGCCCAGTAGGTGGCCAGGTAGAAGTGGCTTCCACGGTTGTCCAGCTCGCCAACGCTGCGGCGCGGGGACTTGTTTTCCAGCAGGAACGTACCCGTGGCGCGGTCCAGCGTGTCAGCCAGGACCTGTGCGCGGGCGTTGCCCGTGGTGGTGGCAAGGTGCTCGAAGCTGACGGCCAGGGCAAGGAATTCGCCCAGGCTGTCCCAGCGGAGGTGGTTTTCCTTCACCAGCTGCTGGACGTGCTTGGGAGCGGAGCCACCGGCGCCGGTCTCGAACAGGCCGCCACCGTTGATCAGCGGAACGATGGAGAGCATCTTGGCACTGGTGCCCAGCTCGAGGATCGGGAACAGGTCCGTGAGGTAGTCGCGGAGGACGTTACCGGTGACGGAGATGGTGTCCTCGCCCTTGCGGATGCGCTCCAGCGTGAAGGCCGTGGCGTCAACCGGGGAGAGGATCTTGATTTCCAGGCCCTCGGTGTCGTGTTCCTGGAGGTACTCGTTGACCTTGGCGATGAGGTTGGCGTCGTGCGCGCGGGTCTCGTCCAGCCAGAACACGGCCGGGGTCTGGGAAGCGCGGGCGCGGGTAACGGCCAGCTTGACCCAGTCGCGGACCGGGATGTCCTTGGTCTGGCATGCGCGCCAGATGTCGCCCGGGAAGACCTGGTGCTCGGTCAGGACGGTGCCCTTGCTGTCGACGAGCTGGACGGTGCCGGCTGCCTGGATCTCGAAGGTCTTGTCGTGGCTGCCGTATTCTTCGGCTGCCTGCGCCATGAGGCCCACGTTGGGAACGGTGCCCATGGTGGTGGGGTCGAACGCGCCGTTGGCGCGGCAATCGTCCAGGACTACCTGGTAGATGCCGGCGTAGGAGCTGTCCGGGATGACTGCCAGGGTGTCGGCTTCCTTGCCGTCCGGGCCCCACATGTGGCCGGAGGAACGGATCATGGCCGGCATGGAGGCGTCAACGATGATGTCCGAGGGAACGTGCAGGCTGGTGATGCCCTTGTCGGAGTCGACCATGGCCAGTGCGGGACCGTCTTCGAGGCCCTTGGTGATGGCTGCCTTGACGCCTTCGCGGACGTCTTCGGGCAGGTCGTCCAGACCGCTGAGGATTGCTGCCAGGCCGTTGTTCGGGCTGATGCCTGCGGCTGCGAGCTGCTTGCCGTAGGTGTCGAACAGCTCGGAGAAGTACGCCTTGACGACGTGGCCGAAGATGATGGGGTCCGAGACCTTCATCATGGTGGCCTTCAGGTGTGCGGAGAAGAGGACGCCCTCTTCCTTGGCGCGGGCAACCTGTGCCTTGAGGAACTCGTCCAGGGCGTCGGCGCGCAGGACGGTGGCGTCCACGACTTCGCCGGCCAGGACGGGGAAGTCCTTTTTGAGGACCTTGGTGGTGCCGTCTTCGCGGACCAGCTGGATGCTCAGGGAATCGTCGGCCTTGAGGACCACGGACTTCTCGTTGGAGCGGAAGTCGTTCGTGCCCATGGTGGCAACGTTGGTCTTGGAATCAGCGGACCAAGCACCCATGGAGTGCGGGTTCTGGCGGGCGTAGTTCTTCACCGACAGGGGTGCGCGGCGGTCCGAGTTGCCTTCGCGCAGCACCGGGTTAACAGCGGAGCCCTTGATCTTGTCGTAGCGCGAGCGGATGTCCGTCTCGGTGTCCGAGGAGGGGTTGTCCGGGTAGTCCGGGAGGGCGTAGCCCTGGGCCTGGAGTTCGGCGATGGCAGCCTTGAGCTGCGGCACGGAGGCGCTGATGTTGGGCAGCTTGATGATGTTGGCTTCCGGCTGCTTTGCCAGTTCACCAAGTTCAGCCAGGGCGTTGCCTGTGCGCTGCTCTTCGGTCAGGAAATCGCCGAAGACGGCGATGATGCGGCCGGCCAGCGAAATGTCGCGGGTCTCCACCTCTACACCTGCGGTTGAGGCGTACGCTTCCACAATCGGCAGGAATGAGTAGGTTGCCAGCATCGGCGCTTCGTCTGTGTGGGTATAGATAATCTTGGCCATTGGCGGGGTTCTCCCTGAAAGTCTGCAGATTTCAACATCTCCTAACTTACCCGAGCACGCCGTTTTGACGGCCCTTCGTGTCCGGGATCACGTGTTCGTTACCACCCCGGGAAAGCGATTTACGCCCGACGGCGACCTGACCGCCGTCGCTGCCGACCGGCGTCGGGCGTCGACTGCCGTGGTTTCTGCGGGCTCCCGGGCGCGTCAGTATCGCATTCCAAGCAAAACCGAACATAGTGAAACCATGACCCGCACGAACCGATCCTTCGCCCGGGCTGCCGTCGTTGCCGGGATTCTTCTCACCCTGACCGCTTGCACCGTTCCCGCGCCGTCACCACGGCAGACCATCCCGCACGACGCCGGCACGGGCCAGACGCTCGCGGAAGCCCGCGAGGCTATCGACGCCGTCCCCGGGATCTCGGTTACTGAATTCGCCGGAGGGGGTCCTCCGAATGTGAAGGGCAACACCGGGTACTCCGTGGCGTTCGACATTGACCCCGGATACACCGTTCTCCGTGGCGACGTGCTGCTGGATTACATCGTCCGGAGCACGTGGTCCGTGGGCGAGGGCTACATGCCGAATACGCAGATCCAGATCAGCGCAAGCACCGCTGACGGGGAGCCGTTCTTCGACCTGGCGTCCGCCGCCACGGGCTCGGGCTGGATCCCGCCCCTCAGCCGTGACCCTTCGCAGCACAGCACCGTCGTCATCCCGCTCAGCGCCGATGACTCCGAGGGCGCGCGGAATCTCTCACTGCTCACACAGGACGGTCAATGGCCGGGTGTTGTGCCGGAGCCCCACCCGGGCAATGTCACCGCCAAAAACGACTAACGTTTGCACCGGTTCAACCGCACGCCAAAGGGACCCCGCCACTTGACGAGCAAGTGACAGCAAATTATCACAAACTATGAAACATCTCTTTACAAACTTGTCATACGTTCGATACCTTCAATTCCGTCAGTCGGCGGTCGCCATCACTGGCCGCCTCACTCCCTCGATAGGTAGGAACAACGTGACAAAAACCAAGACCCTGGCCACAAGCCTGCTGAGTCTGTCCGCTGCCGCAATCCTGGCGCTGGTCGGCACCACCAGCGCCAACGCGGCTCCGGTAAACACCACAGACTCCAGCAGCGCTGCGGTCAGCAGCCACACAGTGTCGGACGCCGGCGCTGCAGACTACTGGACGCCGGAGCGCATGAAGACCGCCCAGTCCGGCGAAATCCTGGCCGCCAAGGCACTGGATCGCGGCAAGCTCCTCAACCTCGGCAAGGCCCCGGTCACCGAAGCCCCGGGCGCCGTCAGCAGCATCGCCGGCCAGCAGGCCACCACCGAATCCAAGACCATCGACCGCAAGGTCAACCAGAGCGAAACGCCGGTCAAGCACATCGGCAAGATCTTCTTCACCCTGGGCGGCTCCAACTACGTCTGCTCCGGCAACTCGGTCACCGCGGCCAACAAGAGCACCGTGTCCACCGCCGGACACTGCCTCAATGAGGGCCCGGGCGCCTACGCCACCAACTTCGTCTTCGTTCCGGCGTACCTCAACGGCGCAGCACCCTACGGGAAGTGGACGGCAAAGGCGCTGTACGCCCCCACCCAGTGGGCCTCCAACGGCAACATGCAGTACGACACCGCGTTTGCTGTCATGAACACCCTCAACGGCCAGAAGCTCGCCGACGTCGTAGGCTCCTCCGGCGTCCAGTTCAACGCCGCCCGCGGCCTGAGCTACAAGTCCTTCGGTTACCCTGCAGGCTCGCCCTTCAACGGTGAATCGCTCAAGAGCTGCTCCGGCACCGCCACCAACGATCCCTACAACCCGCAGTTCGCCACGCAGGGTATCCCCTGCAACATGACCGGTGGTTCCTCGGGCGGTCCGTGGTTCATCGGCAACAGCTCCTCCGGCTACCAGAACTCCGTGAACAGCTACGGCTACGGCAGCAACTCCAGCACCATGTACGGCCCGTACTGGGGCACCGTGATCCAGTCCACCTACAACACCGCGTCGGCTTCGTAACCGATTTAGCAAGTCCCTGTTAATAACGACGGGGGGGGGGGGGGGCGCGGGGGGGGGGGGGGCGGGGGGGGGGGGGGGGGGGGGGGGGGGTAGGGGGGGGGGGGGGCGGGGGGGGGGGGGGGGGGGGGGCGCCGGCGGGGGGCGGGGCCCGGGCGGCCCGGCGCGGGCGGC